>JBILUV010000147.1:0-8810 GCA_044370825.1 Burkholderiales bacterium
GGCGGAGCGCTTGACCCCGGCGGCCGTCGGTCACGCGACTCCGGTGCCCGACGGCTCCACGGTGCGGGGAACAGCGAACGTCATCAGAGCGGTGGCGCCTTCCGGTGGAAGTCCGTGACGCCCTGATAGGCTGCACCCGCGAGAAACAGCGTGGCTTCGTCGAAGGGGCGACCAATGATCTGCATGCCCACCGGAAGGCCGTCAGGATCGAAGCCGCAGGGCACCGCCAGCGAAGGCAGGCCGGTGAGGCTGGGCACGCCGGTGTACTGCATGATGGCGGACAGCATGTCCTCCTCGACGCCGTTCTCGATGACGACTTTCATCGCACCCACGCGGGTGGCGGTGAAGGGCAGGGTGGGGCAGACGAAGACGTCGACCTCGCGGAAGGCATCAAGGAACTCCTGCCGCAGCAGGGTGCGGTAGCGCTGCGCCTGGAGGTAGTGGGTCGCCAGCAGCATCTCGCCTACCTCGAGCAGGGTGCGGACGTCTTCGCCGTAGTCCTGCGGGCGTTCGCGCAGCCAGCGCTGGTGATAGGTGCTGGGCTCGGCGGATTCGATGGTCAGCTGGGCCGAGATGTTGCCGTGGATGTTGTCGATATCCACCTCGCGGATGACGGCGCCGAGGCTTTCGAAGGTGGCCAGCGCAGACTTGATGGCCGCGAGCACGGGCGGCTGCAGGTGGTGGAAGAAATAGTCTGGCACGATGCCGATGCGCAGCCCCGTCACGCCCTGGTTCAGGCCGGCGAGGTAGTCCTGCACCGGAACGTTGGCGGTGGTGGGGTCGTTTGCGTCGCGCCCGGCGATGACCGAAAACATCAGGGCGCAGTCCACGACGGTGCGCGTCATCGGGCCGGCGGTGTCCATGCTCCACGCCAGCGGGATGATGCCGTGGTTGCTCACCCGGCCGTAGGTGGGCCGGATGCCGACGATGCCATTGATCGCCGAGGGCAGGCGAATGGAGCCTCCGGTGTCCGTGCCCAGGGCGCCCCAGCACATGCGGGCGGCAACCGCCGCCCCCGACCCGCCGCTGGAACCGGCGGGGAAGCGTTCCGGGTTCCAGGGATTGCGCACCGCCCCGTAGTGCGGGTTGTCGGAGGTGCCACCCCAGGCGAACTCGTGCATGTTGAGCTTGCCGAGGAAGATGGCGCCGGCCGAACGCAGCCGCGCCGCGACCGTCGCGTCGCCCTGCGGCACCCAATCGGCCAGCACCTTGCTGCCCGCGGTGGTGGTGAGGCCCTTCAGGGCGATGTTGTCCTTGAGCGCGAGCGGGATGCCGTGCAGCGGCCCGAGGTCGTGACCGGCCGCCAACATCATCGCGGAGGCCTTGGCCACCTCGCGCGCCTGTTCGTAGACCGAGATGTAGGCCTTCAGGGTGCCGTCCACCTGGCTGATGCGATCCAGTGCGGCATCGACCAGTTCCAGCGGCGAGACCTCGCGCTTCGCCACCAGGCGGCTCGCCTCGGTCAGGCTCAGATCGAGCAGGGGACTGGTGCTCATGCCGAAGCCTCCTCGTCGCCCGTGGGCTGGTGGATGAAGACCGTCGCGGGCACCAGCGTCTGGTACCGCGCCTGACTCATCGTTGCGCTCAGGGCGTTTGCCTCAGGCACCCAGGCCTGGAGGATGCCGGCGACGCCGGCTTCACGCCCGGCGGCAAGCGGCAGGGCCGCATAGGCGGCGAGGTCCCGGACCAGCGTCGCGGGGACGCCGGGCTCGTTCATGGGCTTTGAATCCTGGCTCATTTCTGACTTCCTTTCAGTGAGGCGGCGAGAGAAGTGCCCCCGGCGCCGGTCGGCTATCGCAGCTGGCATCGCGCCGCGGCCGTCCTGCCGCTGCCGAAGCGGTGGAGGCTGGGATGTCGACGTCGCCGATCGGTGAGTGCGAGCCCGTCGCGCGGGCGCCCTGGACCCGGGTGTCCCGCGGCGCGGGGATCACCGCATTTGAGTTTACCCCCGGCGGCGGGGGTGTTCGGCTGGAGTCCCGGTGGCGGGGTGTTCCGGTTCACTCGGGCAGGGAGGCCAGCGCCGCGTCGAGACGAGGGTAGTCCGGATCGAGGGCACGGGTGCGGATCAGCTCCTCCCGCGCCTCGGCGATGCGCCCCAGCTGTCGCAGCGTCAGGGCAAGGTTGAAGTGCGCGCGTGCCCGGGCGCCGATCGTGGCCTCGAGCTCGGGGTAGTGATCCAGGGCGGCGCGCAGCGAGGACTCGGCGCGTGCCGCGTCTCCCGATAGCAGCCTCGCCGCGCCGAGCATCTCGTGCGCCTCGGCGAGCGCCGGTTCGAGCGCCAGTGCCTCCTCGAAGCGGGTGATGGCGGCGGCCGTCTGCTCCTCGTTCAGGTCCAGCACGCCGAGCTGGAACGCGCTCTCGGCGTTCGCGCTCGCCGCGAGTGAGCGCTCGTAGGCAATCCTGGCTTCGGCATGTCGGCCGGAGCGCGCCAACGCCTGGCCGCGCTCGTAGTGATGGCGCCATTCGAGCATGAAGCGGGCGTCGCCGCGGGCCTCGACATCACCGCGGCCGGAGTATTCGGCGGTCCTGCCGCTTTCGTCGGTGGCGCCGACCACCATGATGTTGTCGAGGCCGCAGGCGGCCGGGCAGACCGCCACTTCCGGGCCGTCGTTACCGGCGGCCACGACGAAGAGGATGTCCGGGTGCCGCGCGATCGCGGCGCACAGGGTCGCGTGCCGATCGGGGCCGCCCCGGAAGCCTAGGCTCATGTTCACGCAGCGGGCGCCCTGGGCGGCCACCCAGTCGATTGCATCGACCACCGCCTGCGGACGGATGCGGTCCTGGGCGTCGGTGACCTTGGCGCTGACGATGGCGACGCGCGGGTCCTGGTGGCCGGTCGCGTACAGGAGCTGAAGGGCGACCGCCGTGCCGTGACCCAGGTGGTCCTCCGGATCGTCCCCCGCGAAGTCCCTGCAGGCGCGCAGGTACCCGGCGAGCTGGGGATGGTCGCGCCTGACGCCGGAATCGATCAGCCCCACCACCACGGCGTCCTCCGGCGAGCGACCGCCCTCAGGGGCACCGGGAAAGAAGAACATCTGCCCATCGGCGGTGGCTGCCGGGCCGGCCGGGCCAAGCAATTCGCCGAGTGTTTCGTCGCTTGCGTCCGTCACGGTCGTTGGCCTCCGCCGGATGCCGTTCAGCCCGGCAGCCAGTCCCGCAGGCACGCCTGGGCTGGCGGGTGGGAGAACAACGTGGTGTGGATGATTCCGGCGTCCAGCGCCACGAGGTGGCATCGGCCCGCGGGGATCGGAAACGCCGGGTTGCCGTTTCCTCCGTGGACGCCGGGCTCGGGCACGACGAGGTCGTTGGGCACGTCCGAGAACACGCGGTCCATGACGGCGTCGGCCACCTTGCCCGTCAGCAGCGCCCTGAGACCCTCGTCGGTGGGTTCGAAATCAGCCGCGATCGCGTGGTATCCGCTGCCGTCCTCATGGCCGGCGTTCAGGGTCGCGAGGAAGCTCCCGCCCGGGCGCATCGCGGCGAGGCCATCCAGACCTCGCAGCGCACCGTGACCGAGCACCTTGAGCGCGGTCAGGATGACCTCAAGCGTCTCGGTGACCACGCCTGTCGGAAACAGGTTGAGCACGGTGGTGTAGCGATCGAGCATCCGGACCATGTGATCCGGGTGGGTGAGCGCCGTGCCGTTGTTGGGCACGCCGGCGAACACCACCCGCCTGACCCGCAGGGCAGCAGTGTCGAGTCCGAATGCGGAGGGCTGTTGCGCGAGCGTGCGCGCGACCAGGCCGCCGCGGCTGTGGCAGACGATGTCCAGCTGCAGGCGGAGGTTGCGCGGCAATTGCGCGAGCAGCCACTCGACATTGCGCCGCGGATCGTGCGAAAGGGTGTAGTGGTTGAAGGCGAACACGCGGCCGCCGTAGCGGCGATGCAGTTCGGCAAAGGTGTCGTCGGAGATCTCCGCGAAGGCGCTGTGGGCGGTGCTGAAGGTGCCATGGATGAACAACAGCGCCGGTCCGGCGGCCAGACGGCCCCAGTCGGCAGGCGCCATCGCCGGCCCGGCGGGGTCGCGGAAGTTCCCGGGCGAGAAATGACGCAGCCCGTAGGGACGCTTCGCGGTCTCCCAGCGCTCGGCGAAAGCCTCGGAAATCATCCCCACCACGGGGTCGAGCAGTGGATACACCAGGACCTTGAGAAGCTTCCTGCCGATCACGCCGAGCAGGCTGCGCTGCCCAGTCGCATCGGCTGCGGCAGGGCGGGGACGCGTCGCCGGGATGAGGAAGTGCTTCACCCGTCCGGCGCCGCGCGTGGCGGGCGTCTCGATTCGCTGCTGCTCGTCCACCGGCAGATGCCAGGTGAGCACGCCGGTCTCGTCGCAGGCCAGTACGACCTGACCGGTGTCGGGACCGAGGTCGGGCACCTGCAGTTCGAGCATCTCCTGGCCGTCGATGCTGCGCAGTGCGCGTGTCTCGCCGGCGGGAGGAGCCGGCAGCAGTTCCAGGCTGATCTGGCGAACTTCGGTGAAACTGGCGCCGGCAAGTGCCGTGTCGAGTGCAGTGGTGCCGTCCTCTGCGGCGCGGGCGCGGCTGCGGTCGGCCGCTGTGCGTGGTCGCCGCAGTTCGGCGCTGCCGCGCACGCCGGGCGCGCGGATCTGATAGCCCTCGCCGAGGGTGACGGGTTGCGGACTTCCGGTCAGCTGCGCTGCCATCGCGGGGTTCTCCTGCTCCGGGAATGTTCGATCGATGCGCCGTTCGCAGGTCCCTGGCCGGTGACCGACGTGTGGATGTCCACCGATCAAGGGTCCATCAGACCAGCCGCAGCGTCAGGCGCGGATGGCCGTAGTAGACGTACGCGAGATACGTGGCGGCCGGCGCGGGCACTGCGTCCGGCACGTACTTCGCGCGCAGGTTCCGGAGGATGGCGCCCAGGGGTTCCGGCTCGGTGTCGCCGAGCGGAAGCGCGCGCCTCCAGAACTCGATGGCCACCTGGTGGGCCAGCTGGTCGTCGATCTCCCACAGCGCGCCCAGTACGCCGGCGAATCCGCCATCCAGGCAGTTGCCTGGAAATCCGCCGGCATCGCCCAGCAGCTCGTCGCCGATGCCAGCCATGCAGGCATTGAGGAAGAACATCGGCGAGCTCGCGCCGCCGTAGCGGGCGCTGCCGAACAGCGAGGCGAACAGCGGCGCACCGTCGCTCAGGTAGACCACCGCCGAGTCCGGCGTGGCAGGGTCGTAGTCGCCATGACCGGCGAAGTGGATGGCCTCGGCGCCACCGATCGGTTGCCCATGGCGACTCATCTTCGCGTCGAGCAACTGCTTCACTCCCTGGAGCGAAGCGGGTAGGGGGACGGCGTCGTAGTTGCGCTGCAGCGTGCTGGCCTCGGCCTCCGCCTCGGGCAGTCGCGCAAGACCGGACTCGGCCTTGTACATGCCAGCCATGACGGCCATGTGCCGCACCTCGATGCGCGACGGCGGGTGCGCGGGCGGCCTGCCGGCAGCACTGCCGCGCTGCCGCAGCCAGCGCCCCAGAGCCACCTGCGCGCCCAGGAATGGCGGGCGGGTCGCATCCAGGGGCGGTTCGACACAGGCCAGTTCCCAGGGGATGTAGGGCTCGGCGCTGACCAGCAGAACCGCCGGTGGCCCCGGTTTCACTTGCTCGGCCACCTCCCGCAGCGCGGCAAACACGCCTGGTCCGAGGGCGCGGGCGATGCGCCGGCCATGGGACACCAGCAGGTTGTCGACGACGGCGTTGCGGGCGTAGGTGCGGACCTGATTGACGATCATTCGCGCGAAGCCCTTGGCGTCGTCGTCGAGCTCGATCGGAAACGGGCCGAGCGGGCTCGCGAGCGGATGCGGCGAACTGAGCAGGCAGCTGTAGCTGCCCCTGGCGGGATTGCCGTCGGACTTGAGGATCTCGATCGTGAGGTCGACCTTGTCCGGGTCGGGTACCACCTCGACCGGGGAGGCCGATCCGGGCTGCGCCAGCCAGGGCGTGCCGTGCCGGTCCGGCAGATCGAGCCGCGGCGCGTCGGCGCGCCCAATCACCAGCGGGCGGGACGCCACGCCGCAGACGGTTCCGGCGAGGTGATAGCGCACCTCCAGGAGCACCAGCCGGACCGGGTCGGCCCCCTGCGGTTCTCGCCCCGTCAGCGTGAAGCGGACCTCGGCGCGCGTCGGCTGGCGCGCATCGACCCGCATGGAACGTTCCCATCCGTCGGTCGCGTCGAGCCCATCGGCGACCAGGCGTACCCCGAGCTCGAATTGCCTTGCACCCGCCGGTGGCCGGATCACCACCTCGCCACCGCGCACGCCCGACTGGGACCCAGACCCGAGCCCGACCAAGACCTCGAAGGGCTGGTTCGCCGGGACATACGCCGGCGCGTCGATGCGAGGCCAGGCGCGCACAGGCGGGCTTTCATCCCCCCTGGCCGACGCCAACCCCTGGCCCGGTCTGCGAGCGGCTGCGCGACGTGGCGGGGCGGGCAGGGACATGAGTTCTCCGAAGCCCTCGTCGTCGATGCTGTCGACTTGGAGGGATGCCTCGGGCTCCCAGTCGTTCAGGATCACCGCGACCGGGATCCCGTGGACGTGAACGACACCTTCTTCTGACGGCGGCTTTTCCGGGGGTGAGGGATCCACCAGCGGCAGACCGGCATCCTCGCGCAGGCCCAGCACCAGCCACAGGGGCTCATCCGGCGAGGCGGCATCCTGGCAGGCGAAGAGGATCTCGGAGAGCGGACGGGCATACCAGAGGATGCTGGCCTGCCATTGACGCCTGATCGCCGCGCCGACCCTGTCGCAGGGACGGGCGAACTGTCGAGCCGCTGTCTCCTCGGGGAGGCCGGCTGCCGAGGCCATGTCGGCGATGACCTCGCGCACCAGGGCATGCGTCGGGTCCAGCCAATGGCCCTGGCGCGCGAGCCGTACCACCGCCTGGGCGGCCGTCATGGCCGCGTCGAGAAGCACACAAGGCACTGTGAGCACGAGAGCCTCCTTCCGGCGGAATCGGGACAGCCAGATGGCCCGCGCGACGTCTCCGATGGGAAGTGCCCGCGGAACCCGATTGCTGCGTTCCCGCTGCATCGGTGGAAATGATCATGCATTCGGGATGAAGGATGCGCGGTTGGCGAGTGCTTGGCAACCTGGGCGAGTCGGGAGGCGTGCCCGCCGATGTTGACGCAGCGGGAATGACCGTGGCGATTGGTGACCACACACCGCCCGGGATGCGTCCGGGAAACCTGTGCGTGCCGCTGCGGGCAGGGCAATGACAGGGTTACCGTCGCCGCCGCGATCGGGCGTTGCGGCCACACCTGCGCCGGGCAATCGGCCCGCGCAGCTGCCCTTACCTGAGCAGCGACAGCACGTTCTGCGGCAGGGCGTTGGCCTGGGCCAGGATGGCGGTGCCCGCCTGCTGCAGGATCTGGGAGCGGGTCAGGGCAGCGGTCTCGGACGCGTAGTCTGCGTCCATGATGCGCGAGCGGCTGGCGCTTGCGTTCTCGGAACTGTTGCGCAGGTTGGCGATGGCGGACTCGAGGCGGTTCAACTGCGCGCCCACGCCGGCGCGCTGGCTGTTGACGTAGTTCAGCGCGCGGTCGATCTTGGACAGGGCCGTGGAAGCGAGATTGACCACGTCCACATCGGCGATGTCCAGCGCGCTTGTCCGCATCGCGAAGTTCTGGGTCTCCAGGGTTTCGCCGACGTTGGCGCCGATCTGCAGCTTCGAGATCGTGCCGTAGTTGCTGGCGGTCGCAATGGTCTGGAAGGTCTCGTCGAAGCCCGACAGCACGTCGTCGCCGCTGCGCGAGCCCGCCCCCGAGATGACCGTCTCCGCCGTGAGCACGGCGCCGCCGTCGGTGTCATAGCCGCCGATGGCGCCCGTGTCGGAATTGCCCAGGTCGAGTCCGCTCAGGAAGGTCGCCCCGGCCCCGCCATCGTAGGCCGAGAGGAAGGCGGCGGCGTCGGCGTAACCGGTATGGGCGGCGATGGCGGCATTGAGCGAGGCGGTCGGGTTGTTCGTGAGATAGGTCATCACATCCTTGATGCCGCTGCCGCCGGCCGCCTTGATCTCGGCGTGGAGGAACTTCACGGCGCCGTAGGCTGCCGAGTAGTCCGCACTGGTGGCGTCGAAGCCGTTGTCCAGCGCGTTGATCACGCTCTGGAAGGTGCCGGCACCCTTGTCCGCTGCGAGACGCTCGTCGGCGCCGTGGATGAACTCGGCCGTGCCCTCCACGAACCACAGGTGGCTGCTGACCAGATTGCCCCAGTTGGTGCTGCGCGCCATGACGGCGTGAACCATCTCGTGGGCGATGATGCGGTCGTTGTACATCGGCGCGCTGCCGCCGTTGGGCAGGTTGGGCGGCGCGAAGTCCGACATGTCCACCTGGAGCTTGAGGTTGGTGCCCTTGCCTGACCCCCCGACCGCCGACATCACCCGGGCGGCCGTGCCGCCCGCCCCATCCGAAAAGGTGGTGAATTCGATGTCCATGGCGGCGCCGTCGCCGCTCAGCCCGAAGTACTGCTGGATCCTGCGCTCGCTCTGCTCCAGCCATCCGCCCTTCAGGCCGTCCAGCACGGCCAGCTGGTTGACGTCGCCGACCACGCTGGCTGTGCGCTCGGAGAACACCCGCTCGCCGTTGAAGGTAGTCTGCTGGCCGATGCGGTCGATCTCGGCGATGCGCTGCGTGACCTCGGCCTGCGAGGCCTGCTTGTCGCTGACGGAATTGGTCGGATTGGCGGCCTGGACCGCGAGTTCACGGATGCGCTGCAGGTTCTCCGTCACGGTGCTCATCGCACCCTCGGTGGTCTGCAGGAGGGAGATGCCGTCGTTGGCGTTGCGGGTGGCCTGGTCCAGGCCGC
>JBILUV010000148.1:0-8786 GCA_044370825.1 Burkholderiales bacterium
GGCGTCAATCGAGCGAAAAAACATGTCAAGCCGAATCCGATGCGCAACCAGCCCGGTGGCATAGTGGAGATGGACCGGCCGATCCATGTGTCCAACGTGGCCATCGTCAACCCTGCGACGCAGGGTGCCGATCGCGTCGGATTCAGGATTCTCGAGGATGGTCGGAAAGTTCGCGTGTTCAAGTCGAACGGCGAAATGGTCGACGCGTAAGGAGCGAGCATGGCCCGTTTTCAGCAGTTTTATAGGGAAACCGTCGTGCCGCAGCTGATGGCGCAGTTCGGTTACAAGACGGTGATGCAGGCGCCGCGGCTGGAAAAGATCGTCCTCAACATGGGTGTTGGGGAGGCAGTCGCGGACAAGAAGATCATGGACCATGCGGTCGCCGACATGGCGAAGGTTGCTGGTCAGAAGCCTGTAGTGACGAAGGCGCGGAAGGCGATTGCCGGGTTCAAGATCCGTGAGGGATATCCAGTTGGGTGCTCCGTGACACTGCGCCGCACGCAAATGTACGAGTTTCTTGATCGTTTTGTGTCCATTGCCCTTCCCCGCGTCCGCGATTTTCGGGGTTTGTCTCCCCGCGGTTTCGACGGTCAGGGTAACTTCAACATGGGTATCAAGGAACAGATCATTTTCCCGGAGATTGACTACGACAAGGTCGATGCTCTCCGGGGCATGAATATCACGTTCACGACGACCGCGAAGACTGACGAAGAGGCCAAAGCTCTTCTCCTCGCCTTCCGTTTTCCGTTCAGGAGCTAGTCGCCAACATGGCAAAGATCTCACTGATCAACCGCGAGCAGAAGCGTCGCGCCCAGGTCAAGAAGTACGCCGGCAAGCGGGCGGAGCTATTTGCGGTGATTCGCGACGGCAAGGCGTCGGACGAGGACAAGGCGGCGGCTCGCGAAAAGCTGCAGGCACTACCCCGAGACGCGAGCCCGGTGCGGCTGCGCAACAGATGTGCGCTCACCGGCAGGCCGCGCGGGTTTTTCCGTAAGTTCGGTCTCGCGCGAAACAAAGTCCGCGAAATCGCCATGCGCGGTGAAATCCCTGGCCTTACCAAGGCCAGCTGGTAAGAGGAGGGACGAAATGAGCATGAGCGATCCCGTGGCAGACATGCTGACACGAATCCGGAACGGTCAAAGTTCGGACAAGCGCACTGTCATGATGCCGTCGAGCAAGTTGAAAGTGGCCATTGCCGGCGTTCTTCGGGACGAAGGTTACATCGAGGATTTCGGCGTCCGGGATGAGGGAGGTAAGCCTGTACTCGAGATCGGATTGAAGTACTACGCTGGCCGGCCTGTGATCGAGCGGATAGAACGGGTGAGCCGACCGGGGCTTCGGATTTACCGCGGGTCCAAGGACATTCCCCACGTGATGAACGGTCTCGGTATCGCGATCGTATCCACCTCGCGTGGGGTGATGACGGATCGGAAGGCGCGCGCCGGCGGGGTGGGCGGTGAAGTGCTGTGCATCGTAGCCTGAGGGAGCCGGGACCATGTCACGTGTTGCAAAGTATCCCGTGCCACTGCCGGCCGGGGTGGATGTACGGATCGAGGAAAGGGCCATTTCGGTCAGGGGTCCGTTGGGTGCTCAAAGTCAGGCGCTGACTGGCGACGTCGTCGTTCGCAACGAGGGCGGTCAATTGACTTTTGTCGCCGCGAACGAATCGGCTCATGCCAGGGCGATGTCCGGTACGGTTCGGGCGTTGGTGGCGAACATAGTCACCGGAGTGAGTAAGGGCTTCGAGCGCAAGCTGAACCTTGTCGGGGTGGGCTATCGCGCCCAGGCCCAGGGTGATGCGGTCAATCTGACCCTTGGGTTTTCGCACCCCGTCGTCTACAAGTTGCCCGCTGGTATCACGGCGGAGACTCCAACCCAGACCGAGATTCGCATCAAGGGGATGGATAAGCAGCAGGTGGGGCAGGTGGCCGCGGAGATTCGTGCGTATCGGCCGCCCGAGCCGTATAAGGGCAAGGGCGTTCGCTACAGCGACGAGGTGGTCGTGATCAAGGAAACCAAGAAGAAGTGATGAGGACGCGGACATGATCTCCAAGAAAGTATCGCGCCTGCGCCGCGCCCGACAGACCCGCGCCAAGATAGCTGAACTGTGTGGCGTGCGCCTCAGTGTTCATCGCTCCAACCTGCACATCTACGCTCAGGTGATCGACGCCAGCGGGTCGCGTGTTCTTGCTTCTGCCTCGACGCTCGAGCCGGAGGTGCGAGGCCAGGTGGCGCGCGGCTCGACGGTCGAGGCGGCCGCAATCGTCGGCAAGCGCGTGGCCGAGCGCGCTCTGGCCCAAGGTGTCAGCCAGGTCGCATTTGATCGGTCCGGATTCCGTTACCACGGGCGTGTGAAAGCGCTCGCAGATGCGGCCCGCGAAGCCGGTCTGCAGTTCTGAGGGGTAAGGCGGCAATGGCGAGAAGCGGAAGAAACATGCAGAGCTCCGAGGAGCGCTCGGACGGTTTGCGCGAAAAAATGGTCGCAGTCAATCGGGTCACCAAGGTGGTCAAGGGCGGTAGGATCCTCGGGTTCGCAGCACTGACTGTGGTCGGTGATGGTGACGGTGGTATCGGGATGGGGAAGGGCAAAGCGCGCGAAGTTCCCGTCGCAGTTCAGAAGGCAATGGAGGAGGCACGCCGCAAGATGGTCAAGGTGAGCCTGAAGAACGGAACCCTTCAGCACTCCGTCATCGGAGAGCACGGCGCCTCGCGCGTGTTGATCCAGCCGGCGTCAGCAGGTACCGGCATCATCGCCGGAGGGCCCATGCGCGCGGTATTCGAAGTGATGGGAGTTACCAACGTTCTCGCGAAGTGTCTAGGCTCGACAAATCCGTACAACGTGGTGCGTGCGACGATTCAGGGCCTGACCGCCATGAATACGCCGGCACAGATCGCGGCCAAGCGTGGCAAGACCGTCGAAGATATCCTGGGGTAAGCGATGAGCGCAGAAGAGACCAAGAAGACGCTGAAGGTGACGTTGGTACGTAGCGTCATCGGTACCAGGGAGTCCCACCGGGCGACCGTTCGCGGGCTGGGCCTGCGGCGCCTGCATCAGTCCGCCGTGCTCGAGGACACGTCCGCGGTTCGGGGCATGATTCGGAAGGTCGGTTATCTCGTGAAGTGCGAGGGGTGACGATGAAGCTCAATGACATCAAGCCGGCCGACGGCGCCAAGCATTCGCGTAAACGCGTCGGTCGCGGAATCGGCAGCGGCCTTGGCAAGACCGCGGGTCGTGGTCACAAGGGTCAAAAGTCCAGATCCGGCGGTTTTCACAAGGTAGGTTTTGAAGGAGGGCAGATGCCGCTGCAGCGTCGCCTGCCGAAGCGTGGGTTCACTTCCCTGACAGCAGATCTGTCGGCCCAGGTCCGCCTTGGTTCCCTCGCTGGCGTCGAGGCCGATGTGATCGACCTCGGTGTTCTCAAGGCGGCTGGCCTTGTTCCGGGAAGCGTCAAGTGCGTTAAGGTGTTTCTTGCCGGCGGCATCGATCGCGCGATCAGGTTGAGCGGCGTCAAGGCGACCAAAGGTGCGAAGGCGGCCATCGAGGCGGCGGGTGGTTCCGTCGCTGAAGGCTGAGGACGAGAAAATTTTGGCTGCAGACACTCCTCGGCTTCCGACCGCCGGCAGGCTTGGCGACCTCAAGAGAAGACTGTTGTTCCTGCTCGGGGCCTTGATTGTTTACCGGGTCGGTGCACACGTTCCAGTGCCGGGTATAGATCCCGATCAGCTGGCGGAGCTTTTCAAGGGGCAGCAGGGCGGTATCCTCGACATGTTCAACATGTTCTCTGGAGGGGCGCTGTCTCGGTTCACCATCTTTGCGCTCGGGATCATGCCGTACATTTCGGCTTCGATCATCATGCAACTGATGACCGTTGTGTCGCCACAGCTCGAGGCGTTGAAGAAGGAGGGAGAGGCCGGGCGTCGCAAGATCACGCAGTACACGAGGTACGGCACGCTTCTGTTGGCCACCTTCCAAGGTCTCGGCATTGCGGTCGCGCTTGAGGCGCAGCCCGGGTTGGTGATAGATCCCGGTCTCGCGTTTCGCTTCACGACAGTGATTACGCTCGTGACCGGTACGATGTTCCTGATGTGGCTTGGGGAGCAGATTACGGAGCGCGGTATCGGCAACGGGATCTCCCTGATCATTTTTGCGGGTATCGCGGCGGGCCTTCCGAGGGCCATCGGTGGCACGCTCGAACTGGCGCGTACCGGGTCGTTTTCGATCCCTCTCGTGCTGTTCCTGTTCGCGGTGGCTGTTCTGGTGACTGCGCTTGTCGTATTTGTGGAGCGCGGGCAGCGCAAGATCCTGGTTAATTACGCGAAGCGGCAGGTCGGGCGCAAGGTATACGGGGGCCAGAGCTCCCATCTTCCGTTGAAGCTGAACATGGCCGGGGTGATTCCGCCCATCTTCGCCTCCAGCATCATTCTGTTTCCGGCCACGGTTGCGGGGTGGTTTGGCGCGAGTGAGAACATGGCCTGGTTGCGTGACATCGGGGCTACCCTGCAGCCAGGGCAGCCGATTTATGTGCTTCTCTACGCTGCCGCGATCGTGTTTTTCTGTTTCTTCTATACGGCGCTGGTATTCAACCCTAAGGAGACTGCAGAAAATCTCAAAAAGGGTGGTGCTTTCGTCCCTGGAATAAGGCCGGGCGATCAAACGGCGCGGTACATCGAGCGCATCATCATGCGGCTCACGCTTGCCGGGGCGGTTTACATCACGGTGGTGTGCCTTCTGCCCGAGTTCCTGATCGTCCGCTGGAACGTACCGTTTTACTTCGGTGGAACGAGCTTGCTGATTATCGTCGTGGTTACCATGGATTTCATGGCTCAGGTTCAGGCGCACATGATGTCGCACCAGTACGAGAGCCTGCTCAAGAAGGCGAACTTCAAGGGCGGTGCCTTACCTTCCCGGTGAAGGGGGCGAAGACCATGTCCAAGGAAGACACCATTCAGATGCAGGGGGAGATCGTTGAGACCCTCCCGAACGCGACGTTCCGCGTGAAACTCGAGAACGGACATATGGTTCTCGGTCACATATCCGGGAAGATGCGCATGCATTACATCCGCATCCTGCCCGGCGATAAGGTGACCGTGGAGCTGACACCTTACGACCTTTCACGTGCCCGGATTGTTTTCCGCGCGAAGTGACAGGTACTGGACAACTCCAGGAGACTAGGAAATGAGAGTTCAGGCATCGGTGAAGAAAATCTGCCGCAAGTGCAAGGTCATCCGGCGCAACCGGGTGGTCCGCGTGATCTGCGAAGATCCGCGTCACAAGCAGCGTCAAGGTTAACGGGCCGTAACGGTCCATTTCGACAGCGGAACGGGTTCCAGCATGGCACGCATCTCAGGAGTCAATATTCCCAACCATCAGCACGCCAGGATTGCGCTGACGGCGATTTACGGGATCGGGCGCACTCGCGCCGCACGGATCTGCGCCGACGCGGGTGTGAACCCGACGGCCAAGATGAAGGATCTGTCCGACGCAGAGACGGATAGGCTGCGCGAGCAGGTGGGCAGGTACACAGTGGAGGGTGACCTCCGCCGCGAAGTCACAATGAACATAAAGCGGCTGATGGATCTGGGATGTTACCGGGGTATCCGTCACCGTCGCGGTCTTCCCGTAAGGGGGCAGCGTACGCGCACCAATGCGCGCACCCGCAAGGGGCCGCGCAAGGCCGTTCGGGCCTCGTCGAAGTGAGATCAGATAAATCAAGCCGCAGAGGACTCGCTTAAATGGCTAAGGCACAGACACGTGTGCGGAAGAAGGTCAAGAAGAACGTGGCGGAGGGTATCGCGCACGTTCACGCCTCTTTCAACAACACCATCGTCACCATCACGGACCGACAGGGTAACGCGCTGTCGTGGGCGACCTCAGGCGGTGCGGGATTCAAGGGCTCCAGGAAGTCGACGCCCTTCGCTGCGCAGGTGGCAGCCGAGAATGCCGGTCGTGCTGCGCAAGAGTGCGGCGTGAAGAACCTGGAGGTTCGCATCAAGGGCCCGGGCCCTGGGCGCGAATCTGCGGTGCGTGCGCTGAACGCGGTCGGTTTCAAGATCACCAGCATTTCGGACGTCACGCCCGTGCCCCACAACGGCTGCCGTCCGCCGAAGAAACGCCGTATTTGAGCGGCTAGGAGCACCCCATGGCTAGAAACATCGAACCGAAGTGCCGTCAGTGCCGTCGTGAGGGCGAGAAACTCTTCCTCAAGGGGGAGAAGTGCTTCACAGACAAATGCGCCATCGAGCGGCGCAACTATGCGCCTGGCCAGCACGGGCAGAAAAGCGGCAGACTCTCGGATTACGGCGTCCAGTTGCGTGAGAAGCAGAAAGTGCGTCGGATTTACGGCGTCCTCGAGCGCCCTTTTCGGCGCGAGTACAAGGAGGCCGATCGGCGCAAAGGCATCACGGGTGAGAACCTGCTCCAGTTGCTGGAGAGCCGCCTCGACAACGCCGTGTACCGGATGGGGTTTGGTGCGAGCCGCACCGAGGCGCGTCAGATCGTCAGGCACAACGGCATCATGGTGAACGGCCGACGTGTCAACATCCCGTCATACCATCTCAGGGTTGGTGACGTGGTGGAGGTGGCCGAGCGCGCCAAGGCTCAGCTGCGGATCAAGGGCGCAGTCGAAGCGGCAGAGAGCCGCGGGTTTCCCGATTGGATCGAGGTGGACGCGAAGGCCCTCAAGGGAACCTACAAGGCGAACCCTCAGCGGTCCGAGTTGCCCTCGACCATTAACGAGTCCCTCATCATCGAGTTGTACTCGAAATAATTCCAGACGCCCCGGGGCAGTCGTTTGCCCCGGACTTGCGGCATACAGATTTCAAGGGAACAGCACATGGCGAGCTCCGCTTTGTTGAAGCCCCGCATCATCGACGTCCAGCAGGTAGGCCCTAGCCACGCTAAGGTCACCATGGAACCGTTCGAGCGGGGCTATGGTTACACGCTCGGGAACGCGCTTCGCCGAATCCTCCTGTCCTCCATGCCTGGCTTTGCGCCGACTGAGGTGAAGATCGCCGGCGTGCTTCACGAGTACTCGACGATCGACGGTGTCGAGGAGGATGTGGTGGACCTGAAGGGCATCGTTCTCAAGTTGCACAACCGTGAGCAGGTCGTTCTGACGCTGCGCAGGGAGGGCGAGGGTTTGGTGACCGCCGGAGACATCGAGGTTCCGCATGACGTCGAGGTCGTCAACCCGGGTCACGTGATCGCTCACCTCTCCGCTGGCGGCAAGATCGACATGCAGATCACGGTCGAGCATGGCAGAGGCTACGAACCTGCCAGCCAACGTCCGGTGAATCGGGAGACGCGGAGCATCGGCACGGTGTTGATGGACGCGTCATTCAGCCCGGTCCGCAGGGTGAGCTACGCGGTGGAGAGTGCCCGCGTCGAGCAGCGGACGGATCTGGACAAGCTCGTGATGGACGTGGAGACAAACGGTGTTATCCAGCCGGAGGAGGCGATACGGCTGGCGGCGCGGATGTTGATGGATCAACTTGAGACCTTCGCGCATCTGGAGGGCACTCCAATCAAGGCCGAGGCCCCACGGACTCCGCATGTCGATCCATTGCTGCTTCATCCGGTCGACGAACTCGAGCTCACGGTACGTTCCGCGAACTGCCTCAAGGCCGAGAACATCTACTACATCGGGGACCTCATTCAGAGGACCGAGACCGAGTTGCTCAAGACCCCCAATCTTGGACGGAAGTCCCTGAACGAGATCAAGGAGGTTCTTGCATCCCGCGGGTTGACACTCGGAATGAAGCTGGAGAACTGGCCACCGGCGGGTCTGGAGAAGGCCTGAACGACGGCTGTACAACGAACAAGGAAGAGGTGACTTATGCGTCACGGGCTTGGACTACGGAAACTGAACAGGGATAGCGCACATCGAACCGCGATGTTGCGAAATCTGACCAATGCACTGTTGCAACACGAGGTCATCCAGACCACATTGCCGAAGGCCAAGGAGCTGCGGCGGGTCGCCGAGCCGATCATTACGCTCGGCAAGTCTCCCTCGCTTGCCAACCGCCGATTGGCTTTCGCCAGACTGCGCGACCGCGAGCTGGTCACGAAGTTGTTCGACGAGCTGGGGCCGAGATTCGCCAATCGCCGCGGTGGTTACCTGCGGATTCTCAAGTGCGGTTTTCGAAAGGGTGACAATGCACCCATGGCCTACGTGGAACTGATGGATCGTCCGGAGGCGGTGGCTGAGGTTGGGGAAGGAAAGAGCTGAAACCTGAGGGTACTCCGAGGAAACCGGCCGACGGCCGGTTTTTTTTCGCCGGTGCCGCCCGATCCCTACGCTCGGCGCGGATATGTCATCAGCCCACGGGATGAAGGGGAGGCACATTGCGCAGCAGACCTCGCGGAGTGGCGCGAAGCAGGGGCGTGGGATGGACGCGCGGCGCCCGCCGGTCAAGGGGAGGGCACGAGACGATTTGCTACGGACCGCCCATTCGCCGCGGAGCGCATTCGCATTGGCGGCTGCTTTCTTCCGGTGCTCACCTGAGGAAGTGTCCGGGGCAGCTCGTGGCCTGCAGCGTCGTGGCGCGAGCTGGTCACGCGGCGGCGAGGGTGCGCAGGATTTCGGGCTCGCGTTGGAGCAGGGATGCAAATTCGTCTGCGTTCACCGGCTTGCTTATGAGGTAGCCCTGCACATATTCGCAGCCGCGGGCCTGCAGGAACGCCAGTTGTGCTGGCGTTTCGACGCCCTCTGCCACCACCTCCAGGCGCAGGCTGTGTGCCATGGCGATGATGGCGGAGGTGATGGCTGCGTCGTCTTCCTGCGCGG
>JBILUV010000013.1:0-27933 GCA_044370825.1 Burkholderiales bacterium
ACCGGTGGCGCCGGCAAGTCGTCTCTCACGGACGAGATCGTGCGCCGCTTCCGCCTGGACCAGGGTGACCGGCTGAAGATCGCGGTGGGCGCGGTCGACCCTTCGCGCCGCAAGTCGGGCGGCGCGCTGCTCGGCGACCGCATCCGCATGAACGCCAACCATCATCCGAACGTCTACTTCCGCTCGCTCGCCACGCGGGCTGCAGGTTCGGAGATCGCCGCCTGCCTGCCAGAGGTCATCGCCGCCTGCAAGGTGGCGGGCTTCGATCTGGTGGTGGTGGAGACCTCCGGTATCGGCCAGGGCGATGCCGCAATCGTGCCCCTGGTGGACGTGTCCCTGTACGTCATGACCCCGGAGTTTGGCGCCGCCAGCCAGCTCGAGAAGATCGACATGCTCGACTTCGCCGATTTCGTGGCCATCAACAAGTTCGACCGGCGCGGTGCCGAGGACGCGCTGCGCGACGTGAGCAAGCAGATGCAGCGCAACCGCGAGGCGTTTTCCGTCCCGCCTGATCGCATGCCCGTGTTCGGCACCATCGCGTCGCGCTTCAACGACGACGGCGTCACCGCCCTCTACGGGGCCATGGCGGGTGCGCTCTCCGACAAGGGGCTGGCGCTGCAGGACGGCCTGCTGCCGCGGCTGCCCATTCGTACCTCTTCAGCGGTCAAGGCCATCGTGCCCCCGGCGCGTGGCCGCTACCTGGCCGACATCGCCGGCACCGTGCGCGAATACAAGGCCCACGCGCTTGCCCAGGCCCGTATCGCCCGCGAGCGCCAGCAGTTGGGCGCCGCCATCGCCATGCTCGGCAGCGAGTGCGGCGAATCCTCGACCTCCCTCGAGACGCTGCGCGCGGCCCGTGACCAGCAGCTCGACCCGCGGGCGCGGAAGCTGCTCGACATGTGGCCCGACCTGCAGCATGCCTATTCGGGTGACGAGTACGTGGTGAAGATCCGCGACAAGGAGATCCGCACCGCACTCACCACCACCTCGCTGTCGGGCACCAAGATCCGCAAGGTGGCGCTGCCGCGCTACGAGGACCACGGCGAGCAGTTGCGCTGGCTCATGCTGGAGAACGTCCCCGGTTCCTTCCCGTTCACCGCCGGGGTGTTCGCCTTCAAGCGCGAAAACGAGGACCCGACGCGGATGTTCGCCGGCGAGGGTGATCCGTTCCGTACCAATCGCCGCTTCCACATGCTCGCCAAGGACATGCCCGCCAAGCGCCTGTCCACCGCCTTCGACTCCGTGACCCTGTACGGATTCGACCCCGACCTGCGTCCCGACATCTACGGCAAGGTGGGCAACTCGGGCGTGTCCATCGCAACTCTGGACGACATGAAGGCCTTGTACGCCGGGTTCGACCTGTGCGCGCCCAATACCAGCGTGTCGATGACCATCAACGGCCCGGCTCCGACCCTGCTGGCGATGTTCATGAACACCGCGACCGACCAGCAGATGGACCGGTTCCGAGAGCAGAACGGCCGCGAGCCCACCGAGGACGAGGCCGAGAAGATCCGCGAATGGACGCTGGAGACGGTGCGCGGCACGGTGCAGGCCGACATCCTCAAGGAGGACCAGGGGCAGAACACCTGCATCTTCTCCACCGAGTTCTCGCTAAAGGTCATGGGCGACATCCAGGAGTACTTCGTCCACCACGACGTGAGGAACTTCTACTCGGTGTCGATCTCCGGCTACCACATCGCCGAGGCCGGGGCCAATCCGATCAGCCAGCTCGCCTTCACGCTCAGCAACGGCTTCACTTTCGTCGAAGCCTATCTCGCGCGCGGCATGCACATCGACGACTTCGCGCCCAACCTCAGCTTCTTCTTCAGCAACGGCATGGACCCCGAGTACACCGTGATCGGCCGCGTGGCGCGCCGCATCTGGGCCACGGCCATGAAGAACCGTTACGGGGCAAACGAGCGCAGCCAGAAGCTCAAGTACCACTGCCAGACCTCCGGCCGCAGCCTGCACGCGCAGGAGATCGCGTTCAACGACATCCGCACCACGCTGCAGGCGCTGATCGCGACCTACGACAACGCCAACAGCCTGCACACCAATGCCTACGACGAGGCCATCACCACGCCCACCGAGGAATCGGTCCGGCGCGCCATGGCGATCCAGCTGATCATCAACCGTGAATGGGGCCTCGCCAAGAACGAGAACCCGAACCAGGGCAGCTTCATCATCGACGAGCTCACCGATCTGGTGGAGGAGGCGGTGCTGGCCGAATTCGAACGCATCAGCGAGCGCGGCGGCGTGCTCGGCGCGATGGAGACCGGTTACCAGCGCGGGCGCATCCAGGAGGAGTCGCTCTACTACGAGCACCGCAAACACGACGGCTCCTACCCCATCATCGGCGTCAATACCTTTCGCAATCCGCACGGCGACCCTACCCCCGCGACCCTCGAGCTGGCCCGCTCCACCGACGAGGAGAAACAGTCGCAGCTGGAGCGGTTGCGCGATTTCCACGACCGCCACGCTGCCGGGAGCGGCCCTGCGCTGGCGCGGCTGCAGCAGGCGGTCATCGAAGACGGCAACGTCTTCGCCGTGCTCATGGACGCGGTGCGCTGCTGCTCGCTGGGGCAGATCACCCATGCGCTGTTCGATGTCGGCGGGCAGTACCGGCGCAGCATGTGACGGCGGCAGGGGACGCGCGGCGGGCGGCGCCGTGAGAACATGAGTCACCGCTCGCCTCTCCCCCGTCCCCGTCCATGCTCGCCTACCGCCACGCCTTCCATGCCGGCAACCACGGCGACGTGCTCAAGCACGTCCTGCTGGTCGCCGTTCTGCGTCACCTCAACACCAAGGACAAGCCCTACTGGGTGATCGACACTCACGCCGGCGCCGGCGGCTACGCGCTGGACATGGGGTACGCCCAGCACCGGCGCGAGTTCGAGGGCGGCATCGCGAAGCTCTGGACGCGCGAGGATCTCCCCCCTCTGCTGGCCGACTATGTGGCCCGCGTACGCGATTTCGACGCAGCCCACCGCGGTGCCGGTGCCGCCACCGCCGGGGGACGGCATCCGGCCCAGTACCCGGGATCGCCCGAGCTCATCCGGGCCTTGCTGCGCGAACAGGACCGGGGCCGGCTGTTCGAGCTGCATCCCACCGACCACGAGATTCTTGCGGCCCACTTCAGTGGTGACCGTCGTTTTCGCATCGCCAACGGCGATGGATACGCCGCGCTCAAGGCCGTCCTGCCGCCACCGCCGCGGCGGGCTCTGGTGCTGATGGACCCGCCTTACGAGATCAAGACGGACTACGCCCGGGTGCTCGAAGCGCTCAAGGAGGGGCTGCAGCGTTTCGCGCAAGGCAGCTTCATGGTGTGGATCCCGCATCTCGAGCGACGCGAGCCCACGCTGCTGGTTGAGCGTCTTTGCCGGCTGCCGGTCACCGACTGGCTGCTGGCGAGCCTGGTGGTGGCCGAGCCGCAGGAGGGCGGCTTCGGCATGACCGGCAGCCACGTGTTCATGGTCAACCCGCCCTGGACCCTGCGGGCGCAACTCGAGCGCGAGCTACCCGCGCTCGCAGGATTGCTCGGGACCTTCCCCGGAGCGCGCTGCCGCATCGACGGCAGGAGCGCCTGAGCCACAGCCCGGGGTGCCGGCGCCGGGGGGTTATGATCCGGCGGCAACCCAAGTCTTCCGGAGAACCCTTCCATGACCGCCCAAGCCCGCCCGCTCGAATCCGTCGCCACCAGACCGCCCCTGCGGGAGCGGGTGAGCGCGGAGGAGTGGCAGGTCCGCTGCGATCTCGCCGCCGCCTACCAGCTGGCGCACCACTTCCGCTGGACCGACCTGATATTCACCCATTTCACGGCGCGGGTCCCCGGCACCCACCACATGCTCATCAACCCTTACGGGCTGATGTTCGACGAGATCACCGCCTCGACACTGGTGAAGATCGATGAGGAAGGCCACGTGGTGGCGGACGAGAGCGGATTGGGCGTGAACCACGCGGGTTTCGTCATCCACGGCTGCGTGCACGCCGCGCGCCCCGAGGTGAACTGCGTCATCCACACCCACACGCGGGCTGGCGTTGCCGTGTCCGCCCAGGCCCACGGGCTGCTGCCCCTGAGCCAGCACGCGCTGCGCACCTGGGGCATGCTTGCCTATCATGACTACGAGGGTATCGCCCTCGATCTGGACGAGAGGACCCGGCTGGCGGCCGACCTGGGGCCCGCTTCCAAGGCCATGATCCTGCGCAACCACGGCCTGCTCACCCTGGGGGCCAGCGTGAGCGAGGCCTTCGAACTCATGTACTACCTCGACACCGCGTGCCAGATCCAGATTGATGCCCTTGCCGGCGGCCGTGTCGAGGTCGGGCTCATCCCCGCCGAGGTGGCGCGCAGGGGGTTCCAGCAGTTCAAGGGACCCGGCGGTGCGGAGGTCGATCGCGGCTGGGTCGCGCTGCTGCGCCTGCTCGATCGCAAGGGGATCGACTACCGCCGCTGAGGCTGACTGGGGCGAGCCACCCGCCCTGTCGCCATCCGCATGTCTGCCGTCCTGCACCAGCTCGGGCTCGCCGCGCCGCACTTTGTGCTGGTGCTGGTGGGTTTCGTCCTGTCCAGGTCCGGGCGCTGGCCGCGCAGTGTGAGCGATGCGCTCGCCGCGTTCGTCTTCGGTGTCGCTCTGCCGGCCTATCTGTTCCGGCTCATGAGCGATCCCAGCAGGCTGCCACCGTTCGAGGGCAGCCTGCTGGTGGCCTTCTTCGGCGGCTGCTTCGTCACCTACGCGATTGGCCGCCTGGCCAGTCGCTGGCTGTTCGGCCTCGATGGCGTGCGCCAGACCGTGTTCAGTCTCGGCGGGGTGTTTTCCAACAACGTGCTGCTGGGCATCCCGCTGGCTCGCGCCTTCCTCGGGGAAGCGGGGATCGCGCCTGTGGCGCTGGTGCTGGTGTTCAATTCGCTTATCCTCTGGACCCTGGCCACCGTGTCGGTGGAATGGGCGCGCCATGGCGAGGTGTCCGTGCGCGGCTTCGCGCGCACTGCGCGGCAGGTGCTCACCACGCCTGTGGTGGCGGGCATCCTGTCCGGTGCCTTGGTGGGCTCGAGCGGCCTGCGCCTGCCCGCGCTGGTGGACGAGCCACTGGCCCTGCTCGGCCAGGCCGCAGCACCCCTGGCCCTGATCGTGGTCGGCATGGGACTGGCCGAGTATGGCGTGCGGGCTGGGTGGCAGCAGGGACTGGGCATCACCGTGCTCAAGCTCTTCGTGCAGCCGCTGGTGATCTGGTCGATGGCCCGGCTGCTGGACCTGCCGCCGCTCGAGACCCAGGCAGTGGTGCTGCTCGGCTCTCTGGCCGTCGGCATCAACGTCTATCTCATGGCGCGCCAGTTCGACGTGATGCAGGGCCCGGTCGCCTCTGCCATGGTCATGTCCACGACGTTGTCCGCCCTCACCACGCCGCTGGCTGTGGCGCTGGCTGGCCATTGAGCATCGCAGCCCGAGAAGGACCAACTCCATCTTACGCATCTGCAGGGAGAGCCCGACATGATCGAGATCCACGACAAGCCCGCCACCGGCGCCACCATCCGCCTGCACGCCGCCGACAACGTGGTGGTTGCCCGCACCGACCTGGGCATTGGAGCCAGGCTCGATCCCGAGGGGCTGACGAGCCGCAGCCAGGTACCGGCCGGTCACAAGATCGCGGCGCGTCCGATACAGCACGGTGAGCCCATCGTGAAGTACAACGTCACCATCGGTTTTGCGGCGGCAGACATCGCCCCGGGTACCTGGGTTCACGCGCACAACATGGAGTTCCGCGAGTTCGACCGCGACTACGCCTTCTGCCAGGACTACCGGCCGGTGCAGCTGCTGCCCGAGGTCGAGCGGGCCGGATTCCTCGGCATCGTGCGTGCCAACGGCCAGGTGGGCACGCGCAACTACGTCGGGGTGCTGTCCACCGTGAACTGCTCGGCCACAGTGGTGCATCGCATCGCCGCCTGGTTCACCCCTGAGCGCCTGGCGGAGTTTCCCAATGTCGACGGCGTTGTGGCCTTCGCGCACGGCACCGGCTGCGGCATGGAGCAGACCGGCGAGCCCATGGACCTGCTGCGGCGCACCCTCGGCGGCTACGCCCGCCACGCCAACCTCGCCTGCTGTCTGGTGGTCGGTCTGGGCTGCGAGCGCAACCAGGTCTCGAGCCTGCTCAAGGAGCAGTCCCTGCAAGAGGGCAGCCGACTGCGCGCCTTCGTGATGCAGGACACCGGAGGCACCCGGCGGACCATCGAGGCCGGCATCGCGGCGGTGCGTGAGATGCTGCCGGCGGCCAATCGCGTGCAGCGCGTGCCGGTACCGGCGAGCCACATCACCGTCGGCCTGCAATGCGGGGGGTCCGACGGGTTCTCCTCCATCACCGCCAATCCGGCGCTGGGCGCGGCCATGGACCTGCTGGTGCGCCACGGAGGAACCGCCATCCTCTCGGAGACCCCGGAGATCTACGGCGTCGAGCACACGCTCACGCGGCGCGCCTGCTCGCGCGAGGTTGGCGAGAGGCTGATCGAGCGCATCCGCTGGTGGAAGGACGAATACACCGTCGGTCGCGATACCCAGATCAACGGTCGCGTCAGCCCGGGCAACCAGTCCGGCGGTCTGGCCAACATCCTGGAGAAATCCCTCGGCTCCTCGATGAAGGGAGGTACCGGACCGCTCATGGCCGTCTACCGCTACGCCGAGCCGGTGGTAAGCAAGGGACTGGTGTTCATGGACACGCCCGGCTTCGACCCCTGTTCCGCCACCGGGCAGATCGCCGGCGGGGCCAACGTCATCGCCTTCACCACCGGGCGGGGTTCGATGTTCGGCGCCAAGCCCGTGCCCTCGCTCAAGCTCGCCACCAACACGTCCATGTACCGCCGGCTGGAGGAGGACATGGACATCAACTGCGGTGCGGTGCTCGACGGCACCGCCAGCATCCAGGGCATGGGACAGGCCATCTTCGACCACATCCTGCGGGTCGCCTCGGGCGAGCCGTCGAAGAGCGAACTGCTCGGTCTGGGCGACCACGAGTTCGTGCCCTGGAACATCGGGGTGGTGGGCTGAGCCACCAGCCCAGCCAGCTTGTCGGGCCGGGGATTTCAGCGTGCCGCGGCTGCCAGCGCCAGTCTGCGGCCTGGGTCCTCGTGGCCGGATCCGCGGCGCACCAGCCATATCGCGATGACCAGATTGAGCAGGTTCCAGGCGGTGCCGTTGATGAAGGCGGCCCGGTAGCCACCGGTCAGATCGAACAGGGCGCCCGACATCCAGCCGCCCAGCGCCATGCCGACGATGGTGGCGGTGATGGTGAGACTGATCCGGGTGGCCGCCTCGGCCGGCGGAAAGTAGCGCCGGATGATCATGGCGTAGGAGGGCACGATGCCGCCCTGCGACAGGCCGAAGAGTGCAGACACCACGTACAGTGACACCGGGCCGTCGAAAGGCAGGAACAGCAGCAGCGCCAGCCCCTGCAGGGCCGAGCCGAGCACCAGGGTCCTGGAGCCGCCGATGCGGTCGGAGATCCAGCCCGACACCAGTCGGCTGACGATGCCGCAGGCCAGCATCACGGACAGCATGCGCGCACCCTGCGCCGGTCCGTAACCAAGGTCGGCGCAGTAGGCGACCAGATGCACCTGCGGCATGGACATGGCCACGCAGCAGGCGATCCCGGCCACCACCAGCAGGCCCTGCAGGGTCGCGGGCGTCACGCCCAGCTGCCGGATGGAAGCCGCGGGGGCGGCCGCGCCGGCGCTGCTCGCGGCACCGGCCGGTGAGCGCCGCCGCAGCATCAGCGACAGTGGCAACATGGCCAGCAGACAGAACACGCCGATGCCCAGGTAGGTCGGGCGCCATCCCGCACTGGCAATGAAGTGCTGCACGACCGGTGGCCAGAGCACGCCTCCCAGGTAGTTGCCGCTGGCAAAGATCCCCACCGCCAACCCGCGGCGCTTGACGAACCAAAGGGAAGTGTCGGCGAGCAGAGGGGCGAAGGTGGCGGCGCTGCCGGTGCCGATGGCGATGCCCTGGGCGAGGGTGAACCACCACAGGTTCGGCGCCATGGAGGCGACGGCGAAGCCAGTCGCCACCACCAGAATGCTGACTACCACCGGCGGGAAGATCCCGACCCGGTCGGTGAAGCGCCCGACCACTACCGCACCGACGGAGAAGCCGATCATGGTCAGGGTGTAGGGCAGCGAAGCGTCGGCCCTCGCCACGCCGAACTCCGCCTGCACGGCAGGCAGAGCCACCACGACGCACCACATTCCGGCCGCACCGATGGTGGACAGGGCCAGTGCCATCCACAGGCGCAGCCAGGCGTAACGGGAGTCGACGGGATCGTGCAGGGCTGTGGTCATGGCTGGGTCGATGCGGGGGCATGTCGCCGGGCGACCTGGGTCGGTCATTCGCTGGGACAGGACCCAACCTTACACCAGGCTGCGCAACCCCGCGCGAGGCCGATAGCCATGCCCACTGGCGCGAAGCGTGGCGGGGGGACGACCGCAAGGAGCCCGCCGGATCGATTCGTGTCCATGGCCTGCGCTGCAAACCAGATATGCATTGCTGCGGGGGTGAGTCTCGCGGCGTTGCTGTGGAACTGTCCGCCCTGGGATCGGGGGCTGGCGACGGGTCGGGCCCCGGGCGTTTGCCGGACGGTCACTCGCCGGTTTCCCCTCGGGGGCCGTGGAGTATGATTTCGTCATCGATGCCTTGATGCAATGACGGCATCAGCCTCTTCCCGGGTTCCACCATGAGCGACGAACGCCACTGGGCTTTCCCGCCGGATCTTCAGCCACAGCAGCGCGACCTCGGCTTCGACCTCGCTCCGGTCCTGGACGCAGTGGTCGGCCTGCGCGCCGAGATCCCTTCCGACGCCTTCACTGCGCCACTCCTTGGAACGGAGCGCGCGGGCAACGGCGTGGTAATCGGTGACGACGGGCTGGTGCTGACCATCGGTTATCTCGTGACAGAGGCCGAGGCCATGTGGCTGTCCACCAATGATGGTCAGGTGCTGCCCTGTCATCCGCTGGCCTATGACTTCGCCACCGGCTTCGGGCTGGTAATGCCCATGGGACGCCTCGACGCGCCCGCCATCGCGCTGGGCAGCGTTGCCGCATGCGTCGAGGGAACCGAGGTCCTGTCGGTCGGCCATGGCGGGCGCGAGCACGCCTTGCGCAGTCGCGTCTTCGCCCGCCGCCCCTTTGCCGGCTACTGGGAGTATCTACTCGACGAGGCGGTGTTCGTCACCCCGGCGCATCCCCAATGGGGCGGCAGCGCCCTGGTCGATCCCGAGGGCAGGCTGGCCGGCATCGGCTCACTGTTGGTGGAGGAGGCCGTGGACGGCAACCGGGTGCAGGGCAACATGTACGTTCCCATCGATCTCCTGCCGCCGATCCTCGATGACCTCCTGCGAACCGGGCATGCCGGCCGTCCGCCCCGGCCCTGGCTGGGCATGTACACCAGCGAAGCCCAGGGCGAATTGGTGGTGGGCGGTCTGGCGCCCGGCGGACCGGCCGAGCGCGCCGGGGTCCGCGAGGGTGACCTGCTGCTCGAGGCGGGCGGGCGGAGGGTGCATTCGCTGGCCGAGTTCTACCGGCGGGTGTGGAGCCTCGGGCCGGCGGGCGTCGACGTGCCGCTGGTCCTGGCACGCGAGGGGGCCCTGCTGCGCCCCGTACTGCGCTCGGCGGATCGCCATGATTTTCTCAAGAAGCCCCGCCTGCACTGATACCCCGTGGATGAAATTGGCTGTGTGATCGCGGAGGCACTGCTGTGCCGGGTCAGGGCGTTTCGTCGGCCCCCGGTGTGAGGGCAAGGCGGGCCGTGCATCCCGGCCCGAGGCCCAGGGCGTGCCTCGCCACGGGCGATCCGACAAGATGCCGACGCTAGCCCGCTCGGATCTGGAACAGGACCGCGTGCGCGTGGCCGTGCGCGCCGCGGGGTTCGGCCACCTGCTGCTGTCTGACGATGCGCTGCAGGCCTCTCTGGATGGAGCCCTGGCCAGGCACACACCGGAAGCGCCGGTCTGGGTGTTCGGCTATGGCTCCCTGGTCTGGCACCCGATGATCCGTTTCGAGGAACGCCGCGACGCCGTGGTGCACGGCGTGCACCGCGGCTTCTGCCTGCGCTCCTTCATCAACCGTGGGTCACCCGACAGACCCGGCCTGGTTCTGGCGCTGGATCGGGGCGGCTCCTGCCGGGGCGTGGTCTACCGCATTCCCGCCGACGGCTTGCATGCCGAGTTGTCGCTGCTCTGGCGGCGGGAGATGATCATGGGCACCTACGTGCCGCGCTGGCTGTGGGCGGATACCGCCGCCGGCCGGGTGCGCGCCCTGGCCTTCGTGGTCAACCGCGCCATGGCGGCGACCTATGCAGGGCGCCTCGCGGACGAGGAGATCCTGCGCATCGCCGCCTCCGCCCGCGGGCATTACGGATCCTGCGCCGACTACCTCCTCGAGACCGCCGCGGCGCTGGAAGACGCGGGGCTGGGCGACCGCCATCTGAGCCGGCTGGCCAGGGCGCTCCGGCAGCTTCTGGACCCGCGCCCGGCAGCGGCCGCGCTCAGCGCGCGAACAGGCGCGATGGGTCCGCGAAAGCCTTGAACTCCAGGGCATTGCCGCAGGGATCGAGGAAGAACATCGTGGCCTGCTCGCCGACCTCACCGCGGAATCGGACGTGGGGTTCGATCAGGAAGTGCGTGCCTGCGATGCGCAGGCGCGCGGCCAGTGCCTCCCACTCGTCCATGGGGAGCACAACGCCGAAGTGGCGCACCGGCACCTGGTCGCCATCCACCAGATTGGTCTCGTCGTGGCCGGCCTCCTCCGGGGACAGATGGGCCACGATCTGGTGGCCGTAGAGGTCGAAATCCACCCACTCGGGCGAGGACCTGCCCTCGGGGCAGCCCAGCAGCCCGCCATAGAAGGCGCGCGCCTTTTCCAGAGAGGTCACGGGGAAAGCGAGGTGAAAGGGGTGGGACACGGGCATGGTGGCGGGCATTCCTGACGGGTTGGCAGCCGGACCGGGATTGCAGCAGCTGCGACCGGAGGCTAACCTCATCACGGCGGGCAGGGCAACACGGGGATCGGCCCCGCGGTGGCCCTCGAAAGAGGGGGGAGAGGCGCATGGACTCAGCAAGACAGGCCGAGCTTCTGGACGAGGCCGGACGCATCCTCGCCGGGGGTGGCACCGGGTTGTTCGTGCTGCCATCCGAACTCAATCTGGTGGTGGCACGCGGGCAGGGCAGCCGGGTGTGGGACGTGGCCGGCCGCGAATATCTGGACTACCACCTGGGTTCGGGGCCGGTGCTGCTCGGGCACGCCAACGAGGCGGTGAACGAGGCCGTGCGGGAGCAACTGGGCAAGGGCACCACCTACTTCTTCCTGAACGAGCCTGCGATCCGTCTTGGCCGGCGTCTGGTCGATGCCATCCCCTGCGCCGAGGTGGTCCACTACACCGGCTCTGGCACCGAGGCCACCTACTACGCCCTTCGGGTGGCGCGGGCCTGGACGGGCCGCAATCGGATCCTCAAGTTCGAAGGCGCCTGGCACGGCATGCACGACTACGGCCTGTGGGGGACCGTGCCTGCCGGCGCTTCGCCCTACCCGCGGGCGTTGCCGGATTCGGTGGGCGTGCCCGTGGAGTCGGGCGAGGGTGTGCTGGTGACGCCGTTCAACGACACCGAGCGCGCCGTCGCGCTGATCGAACGCCACGCGGCCGAACTGGCTGCGGTCATGGTCGAGCCGCTGCAGCGCGTCCTGCGCCCCGAGCCCGGCTTTCTCGAGGCCATCCGCGAGGTGACCCATCGCCACGGCATCGTGCTCATCTTCGACGAGATCGTCACGGGCTTCCGCATCGCCTGGGGCGGTGCGCAGGAGCGCTACGGTGTGGTGCCTGACCTCGCCTGCTACGGCAAGGCCATCAGCGGCGGCTTCCCGCTCGCCGCCATCGCCGGTTCGCGCGAGGTCATGTCGGTGCTCGACGCGCGCAGCCGCCCCAAGGCCGAGGTGGTGTGGGCCACGAACACGCTCAACGGCAACCCCGTCTGTGCCGCCGCCGGGCTGGCCGCCCTCGGTGAGCTGTCTCGTCCCGGGGTGTACGAGGGCCTGCATCGCATCGGCACTCGCCTGCGCACCGGCATCGTCGAGGCCGCTGCGCGCCACGGCTATGCCGCCCAGGCCCTGGGCGAGGACGCCGTGTTCGGCATCCGTTTCACCGACCACCAGCCGATGCGTGCCTGGACCGACCTGCTCCACTCGGACAAGGACCTCGGCTGGCGCTGGGCCATCGAACTCATGAAGCGAGGCCTTCTGGTGAACCCGAACGAGAAGTTCTACATCTCCATCGCTCACAGCGACGCCGATGTGGACCATACCCTCGGTGTGGTGGACGAGGCCTTCGCGGCCCTGCGCCGTGGCCACTGAACTGAGGTGCCGCGCGTGAGAACGGACGCAGCAGCCCGAGAGGTGTTCCGCGACGACGTCCGCGGTCGCGTCGGTGCGGCCCTGCCACCCGGCGCCCTGGCGGGTCTGACCCGTCTCGACGACGTGCTGTCCTTGCGTGCGCTGGCGATCACCCTGTTGTCCATGGTCATCGTGATCGGATCGGCGGCCTGGGTCTGGTCGCCCTGGGTGGTGCTGCCCGCCATCGTGCTCGTCGCCACCCGCCAGCATGCCTTGTTCGTGCTGGCGCACGAGGCTGCGCACCACCGCCTGTTCGCGCGCCGCGGCCTCAACGAGTTCGTCGGGCGCGCCATCGGCGGCCTCACCGGGATCTCCATGTGCGCCTATCGCGTCGTGCACCGCCTGCACCACAACGACCTCTACGGCCCCTCCGACCCGGATATGGCCCTGCACGGCGGCTACCCGCGCGGCCGGGCCTATCTGCTGCGCAAGCTGGCGGCCGATCTTGCGGGCCTCACGGCCTGGAAGACCTGGCGGTATTTCTTCGGCTTGCCGCGGGTGACCCGGCCCGGTGTCGGGGGGAGGCCGCTGCGTCCGCTCGACGACACGGCTCCGGCTCTGCGGCGCGCAGCCTTCCGCGACCGATGGACCGTGGTGGCCTGCCAGATGCTCATCCCGCTGGGGCTGGCGCTGGCCGGCGGCCTCGATGCCCTGGTGCTTTACGCCGTGCTCTGGCTGCTGCCCATGGTCACGGTGCTGCAGGTCCTGCTGCGCCTGCGGGCCATCGCCGAGCACGGCGCGCCCCGCAGAACGGATTCGCCATTGCTGGCTGCGCGCACGCACACTGCCAGTGCGGTGGGAAGGTTGTTCCTGTTCCCGCACAACGTGCATCACCACATCGAGCACCACCTCTTCCCGGCCGTCCCGCAATATCACCTGCCTGCGCTGCACGCCCTGCTCGTCGGCCAGGGATTGCTCGAGGGCGCCGAGGTGCGACGCTTAGGTGAGACCTGGCGGCGTGTCTGCGCGCCGCGCGCTGTGGGGCCGGCGAAAGCCTGAGCCGGTGGCGCATTACAATCGAGCCTTGCGCGGCGCGGCGGCGGTCGCGCTTCGAATCCAAACATTCCTCGGGGGTAGGCAGTGAGCACGAACGGCAAGGTGGCGCTGGTCACAGGCGCGGGCACGGGCATCGGCAAGGCGGCAGCGACGGCGCTGCTCAAGGCAGGCTACCGCGTGGCCCTGGCCGGGCGACGCGTCGAGTTGCTGCAACAGACGCTGGTGGACGCGGGCGTCCCCGCCTCCCAGGGCCTGCCGGTTTCGACCGACGTGGCGGATGCGGCCTCCGTCAAAGCCTTGTTCGCCCAGGTCAGGCAGACCTGGGGGCGGCTGGACGTGCTGTTCAACAACGCCGGTGTCGGCGCGCCTCCTGTTCCGATGGAGGAACTCAGCGTCGAGCAGTGGAAGAGCGTGGTGGACATCAACCTCACCGGCCCCTTCCTGTGCACCCAGGAGGCGTTCCGCATCATGAAGGAGCAGACCCCCCAGGGCGGACGCATCATCAACAATGGTTCGATTTCGGCACATGCACCGCGCCCGTTCTCGGCGCCCTACACGGCCACCAAGCACGCGATCACCGGCCTGACCAAGTCCACCTCACTCGACGGGCGGCGCTACAACATCGCCTGCAGCCAGATCGACATCGGCAACGCCGGCACCGAGATGACCGCCCGCATGGCCAAGGGGGTTCTCCAGCCGAACGGGGAACTTGCTCCGGAGCCTCTGATGGACGTGAACCACGTGGGCGAGGCCATCGTGCACATCGCCAACCTGCCGCTGGAGTCGAATATCCTGTTCATGACCATCATGGCGACCAGGATGCCCTTTGTGGGCCGCGGCTAGGCCGGGGCGAACCGACCCGGTGGCGGCTGTTCTGAAGGCGTCCGGGCCGGGGGAGGTGCGCCTCGCCTCCCTGCCGCCGCTGTCGCTGTACGTTCACATCCCCTGGTGCATCAGGAAGTGTCCGTATTGCGACTTCAACTCCCACGAGGCCCGCGACGGCGTCCCTGAGTCCCGCTACGTCCATGCCCTGATCGCCGATCTCGAGGTGGCGGTGCCCTTGGTCTATGGGCGACGTGTGCGTTCGGTGTTCTTTGGCGGCGGCACACCCAGTCTGTTCTCGCCCGAGTCCCTCGCGCGCATCCTGTCGTCGGTACGGGCCTGCCTCAGTCTGGACGCCGATGCCGAAATCACTCTGGAGGCGAACCCGGGCACCTTCGAGCAGGCGAAGTTCGCGCAGTTCCGTGCCATCGGCATCAACCGCCTGTCGGTCGGTGTGCAGAGTTTCAACGATGCCTTCCTGACCGCCCTCGGCCGAGTGCATGGCGGCGCGGAGGCGCGCCGTGCCGTCGGGATCGCGGGCCGATGTTTCGACAACTTCAACGTCGACCTGATGTACGCCCTGCCAGGTCAGGAGGTGGCGCAGGCGATGGCCGACGTGCGTGAGGCCGTAGACAGCGGCGCCAGTCACGTGTCGGCCTATCACCTCACCATCGAGCCCAACACCTATTTCGCGCGTTTCCCGCCGCCGCTTCCGGACGACGACACGGCTGCCGAGATCCAGGAGCAGATCGAGGCCACGCTGGGCGAGGCCGGCTTCGAACACTACGAGACCTCGGCCTTCGGCCGCCCGGGGCGATGGTCGCGGCACAACCTGAACTACTGGAGCTTCGGCGACTACCTGGGTATCGGAGCCGGCGCCCACGGCAAGCTGTCGTTCCGTGACCGCGTGACGCGGCAGATGCGGGTGCGCCACCCGCGTGATTACATGGAGGGGGCACTGGCGGGCGACGCGGTGCAGACGGCGCACGAGGTACCGGCGCGGGAGCTGCCGTTCGAATTCATGATGAACGCCCTGCGGCTGAACCACGGTTTCGCGCTGTCGCTGTTTGGCGAGCGCACCGGCCTGCAGGCCGCCAGCGTGCTGGGGACTCTGGATCGCGCCGAGCGGGCGGGGCTGCTGGAGCGCGACCTGCGCGACGTGCGACCCACGGTGCGGGGTCGGCGTTTCCTCAACGACCTGCTGCAGATGTTCCTGCCGGACTGAGCCGGCGACGGAACAGCAGATCCCAGACCTGATGGCCGAGCCGCAGGCCGCGGGTCTCGAATCGTGTCTGCGGCCGGCTCGCCGGACGCTCGACGAAGTCCACCCCGGTGTTCTCGAGCAGGGGCTCCGCCGACAGCACCTCCAGCATCTGCCGCGCGTAGTCCTCCCAGTCCGTGGCCAGGTGCAGGTGGCCTCCCGGGACGAGCCGGGTTGCCAGCAGGTGCACAAGCGGCGCCTGGATCATGCGCCGCTTGTGGTGCCGCTTCTTGGGCCACGGATCGGGGAAGAACACGTGCACCCCCTGCAGGTTGTCCTCCGCCAGCATGTGCGTCAGCACCTCCACCGCATCGTGCTGGATGATGCGCACATTGGACAGTCCGCCTGCCTCCACCAGCTTGAGCAGGTTGCCGACGCCAGGGGTGTGCACCTCGATGCCCAGGACGTCGATCTCGGGATGCCTGGCCGCGAGTTCCGCGCTGGATTCGCCCATGCCGAAGCCGATCTCGAGGATGCGCGGCGCCTTGCGGCCGAAGGCCGTGTCAAGGTCGACGCGCTGGGGTGCATACGCAATGCCGAAGCGGGGCAACCCGGTCTCCACCGCGCGTCTCTGGGCGTTGGAGGTGCGGCTCTGCCGCAGCACGAAGCTGCGGATGGCGCGGTCGCGTTCCGGTGTGGCCTCCCGGCCGTCAGCGCCGTCCTCAGGCTGCACGGGGCGACGAAACCGGTGCGATCATGCCGGTCTGGGGCGAACTGGCCGACGCCTGGTACATCTTCCTGGGCATGCGTCCGGCGAGGAAGGCTTCGCGCCCGGCCTCGACCGCCTTGCGCATCGCTCCCGCCATCAGCACGGGGTCGCGTGCAGCCGCGATCGCCGTGTTCATGAGCACGCCGTCGCAGCCCAGCTCCATCGCGATGGCGGCATCCGAGGCCGTGCCGACGCCAGCGTCCACCAGTACGGGTACGCTCGCCTGATCGAGGATGATCTCCAGGTTCCAGGGATTGAGGATGCCCATGCCCGAGCCGATCAGCGAGGCCAGCGGCATGACAGCGACGCAGCCGATGTCGGCCAGTTGGCGGGCGATGATGGGATCGTCCGAGGTATAGACCATCACCTCGAAGCCCTCGGCCACCAGGGTCCTCGCCGCCGCCAGGGTCTCGATCACGTTGGGAAACAGGGTTTTGGGGTCGCCCAATACTTCGAGCTTCACGAGGTTGTGGCCGTCCAGGAGCTCGCGCGCCAGCCGCAGGGTGCGCACGGCGTCGTCTGCCGTGTAACAGCCGGCGGTGTTGGGCAGAAGGGTGTAGCGTGAGGGGGGCACATAATCCAGAAGGCTGGGCTCCCCCGCGGTCTGGCCGATGTTGGTGCGACGGATCGCGACCGTCACGATCTCTGCGCCGCTTGCCTCGATGGCCTCGCGTGTCTGAACGAAATCCCGATACTTGCCGGTCCCGACCAGCAGTCGGGAGCCGAAGCTGCGCGAACCGATCTTCATGGCTTCTGTCATGTGTCTTCCGTTTTCCATCATCCGCCACCCACCGCCACCACCACCTCGAGCCGGTCGCCGTCCGCCAGCGCCGATTCCTCGTGCTGACTGCGCGGCACGATCTCGCCGTTGCGCTCCACCGCCACCTTGCGGCCTGTCAGGCCGAGTGTGTCCAGCAGGCGGGACAGTGTCGCCCCGGACTCCAGGGAGACCGGCTTGTCGTTGACGGAGATGGTGATCAAGGAAGGACTGGAACCATTGTTGCTCGGGGCAGAGCATCACGCCCCCAAGTATAAGCGGGCTCGCCGGCCCTGCCGAGGGTGCGGGACGGCCCCCAATCATTGGATCACTGCTTCGCCCGGCTGCACCACCGGCTCCTCGTGACATGTCGACCGACCCCAGTCCCGGAATCGCCCGCAACCTCTGGATCCTCTGGATCGTGGTGGCCTTTGCCTGGGCGGTGCCGCTGTGCGGCGGGGTGCTGTGGCTGCTCACTTTCCAGCCGGGTTCCTCCAGCGAAGCTGCCGCCATGCTGGCGCAGGCCATGACGCTTTGCGTCATGGGCATGGCCCTCACGTCCATGCTGAATCTCTGGCTCTACCTTTGGCGCAGGCGTTCCAGCCAGTCGACCCGCTGGCTCGCCCAGGGATTCGGCTGGAGCGTGTTCCTGCTGTTCCTGGCGGTCGCCTGGATCGCCCTGCTCTACCTGGGGGTGACCGGTGATCACAGCCACAACGGTGCTTTCCTCGGCTGGTTCGGCTATGCCCTGATCCTGGTCGCCATGCTGTCCTTCAACGTCGGCCTGCTGTGGCAGCGCAGCAACATGCGCCGCCGTCGTCGGTCTTCACGGCGCGCCGAACCCGCTGCCGTCTGACCCCGCGTCGCCCCGCGCAAAAACGGCAGCACGGGACACGCCGCGTCCGTCCGCGGGAGCTAAACTGATGTCGGGCCTTGGCGGGTGCGAGGCGCCCATTCACGACAGGAGGTCTCATGACGCGTCCCATCAACCAGCAGTGGCGGCTGGCAGCCCATCCCGTGGGCCTGATCCGGCCCGGAGATTTCCAGCTCACCAGCGAGCCGGTGCCAGACCTGGGAGACGGAGAGGTGCTGGTCGCCAGTCGATTCCTGTCCCTGGACCCCACCAATCGCATCTGGGCCAGCGGCACCGAGAGCTACCTCCCCCCGGTGGCCATTGGTGACGTGATGCGCGGTGTCGGCGTCGGGGTGGTGGAGGAGTCGCGCAATCCCGCCTTTCCCGTCGGCACAGTGGTCGAGGGTGTTCTCGGCTGGCAGCGCTACTCGCGTTCCGATGGGCGCTTTCTGTCGCGCGCGGTGTCCTATCGCGACGTCCCGCTGGACCGCTACCTCGGCGTCGCGCGCCACATCCTCCTGACCGCGTACTTTGGACTGACCGAGGTTGCTCCGGGAAAAAGCGGCGAGACGCTGGTCGTTTCGGCCGCCGCCGGTGCGGTGGGCTCCCTGGCCGGGCAGATCGGCCGTCTGCGCGGCATGCGCGTCGTGGGCATCGCGGGCGGCCCGGTGAAGTGTCGCTGGCTGACGGAGCTCGGTTTCCACGCCACCATCGACTACAAGTCCGAGGACGTAGACGCCGCCCTGCGCCGGCTCTGCCCGGGCGGGATCGACGTCTACTTCGACAACGTCGGCGGCGCCATCCTCGATGCTGTGCTGGGTCAGATGAACGTTTTCGGTCGGGTCGCGATCTGCGGGCTGATCTCCGGCTACAACGCCGCAGACGCCCAGCCGGGGCCTGCCAATTTCGCCAACATCCTGATGCATCGGTTGCGTGTGCAGGGGTTCATCGTCAGCGACCACTACGGGCGCATCGAGACTGCACTGGCCGAGCTCGTGCCATGGGTCGATACCGGCATGCTGCGCTGGAAGATGGACGTGGTCGATGGCATCGAGCGCATTCCTGTGGCCGTGAACAAGCTCTTCGACGGCAGCAACGACGGCAAACTGGTCGTCAGGGTGTGACGATAACGCGCCGCCTCCGCCCCGATCCGCCCTAACCCGTCGCGCTCTCAGAGCGCGCGGTCTGCCACCAGGGTACCCACGGTAAGTTCCGCGTAGCCTTCCAGCGCCTTGCGCAGGTTGTCCTCCCGGGAAGACTCGAAGCGCCCGGTCCAGACCACGCGTCCGTCACGTGCGTCGAACAGATGCACCGTGGCGCGGCCCCATGCCGCGCTGCTGTTCGAGCCTGCCATGCGTCTGGCCGTGCGCCACGCGTCCATGTATGCGCTGTGCAGTCCGCCCCAGCCCTCGAAGGTCACGACGGCGCCGCTGCACACACGTGCCTGACTGTTCTCGACGCTGCCCGCCTGCGCCATGAGGATGCCGTCGACGCCCGACTTGCCGACCAGTTCGCGCAGGGCGTTCTCGTCCAGGAAGGCCGGCGAGGATAGGGCTGCGTGGAACGGGACCGCCCTGACGCCTTTCTTCGCAAGCTGCGCGACCGCGCGGTCCTCGTAGGCCTGCTGCATCGCGGCGTCGCCCGCCAGCGCCATGACCATGACGGCCCCCAGCGGCGTCTCAGCGTCAGCGCTGGTCTTTTCGTGGAAGGTGACGTTGTGGGTGGCACATCCGGTCACGGCGAGGGCCAGCGCAGTCAGGCAGATTGACTTCAGCAGGTGGCGTCGCAGGTTGGGCGCTGCAGGCATGGGTTCTCCCTGGGTGACGACGGCGTCCGGGTGGGTCGGGGGCGCAACGGGGGCGGCATGCCCGACCACGCATCGCGATAGCGCGAGTCTACACGCGCGTAGGGTTTTGTTTGCGCCCACTTGCGTCCGCCACCCGTCGGGACGGCGTTTCCGCAGTATCGAACGAAGACAAGGCGGCTGCCTTGCGTCATGATCCGGGCGACTCCAGCGGGCCCGCCATCCGGCGGCGCCGAGTCCTCACATCGATCTGGTCCGACCATGAGCATAGCGCAAGCGATATCCTGCGAAGGAGACGTCGTGCTTCGATCCGAAGCCTGGATGTTGCGCGGCCTCAGCAGCATCCCCGGTGAACTTGTGCTCCGGGGCGGACGGCTGTCCTTCAAGGCCGACGGCATCGGCTCGGCCTGGCCGTGGCAGTTGCGCAAACTCGGCAGGGAGGTGGGCTCGGAGCGTCTTGCTGCCAGACTCGAGAGCGGCGATCGCGCGCTGGTCTTCGACTGGCCTCTGGACGACACGCACTGGTGGTTTCCCCGGCATTACTTTTCTGGCGGGATGAAGATCCGCCGCGCGGGCGCGGTTCTGCGGCTGAGCTTCGGCACGCCGGCCAACATGCGCTTCCCGATGCGCCTGCCCGGGATACCAGCCCCAGGGGCCCTCCAACAGCTGCCAGCCGTCCTGAAAGACGTCAGCACCATGCGAGGACTGGGGGGCGCGTGGCGCGAGGCACTGTCTCGAACCCGGCGCAACGACAGCGCATCCTGAGTTCCGGCCCCTCGCCTCACCCTTCGCCATGACGTAGAATTCGCCGCGTCGCGGGTGTAGCTCAATGGCAGAGCAGAAGCTTCCCAAGCTTACGACGAGGGTTCGATTCCCTTCACCCGCTCCATGTCCTGAGGGGGCGCCTTGCCCCCTCAGGACATGGATGGCGTGCAGGGATGAGAACCCTCCCGGTTCGACGAGCCGAGCACTGCTCGGCTGGACGCCCAAGGGGCGGTCCCGAGCTAGGCGAGGGATGGCCGGATCGCCGCAAGGCGGGCCGGACACATTCCCTTCACCCGCTCCATGTCGTGAGGGGGCGCCTTGCCCCCTCAGGACATGGATGGCGTGGAGGGATGAGAAGCCTCCCGGGTTTGCCTGGCCGGGCACGCTGTCTGCGCTCCGTCCGTCCGTTCGCCAGCCCGACTTCCGCTCGCCGGATTCCGAACCAGCACCAACACTCCGCGGTCCATAGGCGGTCCGTATCCTGGAACTGCCTCCCGGATCGGCGACGCCAAGGAGCTTCCCTACATGTCGCAACGCCCTCCAGGCCCCAGGGGCCGTATTCTGTTCATCGTCGCCGGCTTGCTGTCCGCCGCGACTGCCCTGCCCACGGCAGCCCTTGCCCAGCAGCGGGAGCAGATCGTCATGGACGTCCACTGGACTGACGAACGCTGCGACTTCGTCGTCACCCGTGATTCAGCGGGGTATGGGGTCGCCATGCGCCTGACCCCATTGACCTTGAAGGCGGGCGATGTCCTGGTCGGGCCCCTCAATGCCGTTGGCGCCGGTGGCAAGGTGGCCAAGCAGGGCACGAGCGAGGCGGCGATGATGCAGGTACGGAAGTACGGCATCCGTCGTGCTCTGGCGTATGACCTGATCTTCGAGTGGTCCCGCTATTGCAATCCGCCTGAGGAATGAGGCGGTCCCGGGTGTGGTGTTCCCTGCCCGGAGGGCGACTGTGATTGCTTTTGCCGGGCGCGTCGTTGAATGGCAGCGGCGCTTCGGGCGGCACGACCTGCCCTGGCAGCGCAGCCGCGAGGCCTATCGCATCTGGGTGTCGGAGATCATGCTCCAGCAAACCCAGGTCGGCGCGGTGATTCCCTATTACGAGCGTTTCCTGGCCAGGTTTCCCGACGTGGGAAGCCTCGCCTCCGCCTCGTCCGACGAGGTCATGAGCCACTGGAGCGGGCTGGGCTACTACGCCCGGGCGCGCAACCTTCACCGCGCCGCTCGCGAGATCGTCGAATCGCACCGCGGGGAGTTCCCGAGGGATGCCGCCGCCATCGCGGGACTGCCGGGCGTCGGACGCTCCACCGCCGCTGCGGTGGCGGTGTTCGCTTTCGGGGAGCGTGCCGCCATTCTTGATGGGAACGTCAAGCGCGTGCTGACACGCGCATTTGCGGTGGAGGGCTGGCCGGGCGCCCCGGCGGTGGAGCGCAGGCTCTGGACACTGGCCGAGACCCTGTTGCCCGAGGCGGAGCACATCGTGCCCTACACCCAGGGCCTGATGGATCTCGGCAGCATGGTTTGCGTGCGGACCCGGCCGCTGTGCGGCTGCTGTCCCCTGGAGGCGGCGTGCGAGGCCCGCCGCGCTGGCGAGCCGGGACGTTACCCGACACCGCGTCCGGCGTTCCGCCGGCCGGTGCGCGAAGTAGCCTGGGCGGTGGTACTGGATGGCGGCGCGGTCCTGCTGGAGCGCCGACCACCCGCCGGGATCTGGGGCGGCCTGTGGTCCTTGCCTGCAATGGAGGCCGGGACGGCGCCACTGGAGCAATGCCGTTCGAGACTCGGCATCCCCTGCGCCGACGCCCGGTCACTGGCACCCGTGGAGCATGGGTTCACCCACTTCACCCTGCGGGCGACGCCCTGGTTGCTCAGTGCGCCCGGGGCGTCGACTGTCGCTGTTCGGGAGGAAGGTGTGGCATGGTGGCCTTTGTCAGCCTGTACCGGCCTTGGGTTGCCGGCGCCGGTGCGCCGCCTGCTCTCCGCATTGTCGGAGGGCTCCGGGCTCAGCCCCGGTTCAGGAGCTCGGTGATCCGGTCCAGTCGCGCGATGGCGTCGTTGGACACCAGCAGGCGCTGTTTCTCCACCAGGCTCAGTGGCAGCAGTTCTGCCAGCCTGTAGCCTACCCAGGTCGCATCCTCGAAGCGATGAGGCGGCGGGAAGTGTTCCTCGCCGAATTTTTCGATCACTCGTTCGAGCACCTCCACGCTCATATCGTGCCGTTCCGCCACGGCTGCTGGCGGTTCGGCTTCGAGCAGAACGACTTCCCCGGTGATCAGCCCGTCATCCGCGGTGTGGGTGTTCATGAGACGGAAGCGTTCCTCGCCGCGGGTGACGAGTTCGAAGATGCCGAGGCTCGGCATCTCCCAGGCGGTGATGCGCGCGATACAGCCGACGTCCGCGGGCATGGCCGGCTGTCCGACTTCGCTGCCCTCGCTGATGAGGCACACCCCGAAAGGGGAATCGTCCTTCAGGCAGGCCTTGGTCATGGCCAGGTAGCGCTGCTCGAAGATCCTCAGGGGCAGGCGCCCGCCGGGGAAAAGCACGGTCTTGAGCGGGAAGATGGGCAGGGTCGACGCCCTCGTGTGGGTCACGACTCAGCCCCGAGAATCGCCGGGTTGTCCGCCCCAGCGGGGCAGCAGGTCGTGATCCACGCCCAACTGGTCCAGCACCCGGGCCACCACGAAATCCACCAGCTGTTCGACCGACGCGGGCCGGTGGTAGAAGCCTGGATTGGCCGGCAGGATCACTGCGCCGGCCCGCGATAGCCGCAACATGTTCTCCAGATGCAGAGTGGAAAACGGCGTCTCGCGCGGGACCAGCACCAGCCTGCGACCCTCCTTCAGCACGACGTCCGCCGCCCGCTCGATCAGGTTGTCCGACAGCCCGTTCGCCACGGCGGCCAGGGTGCCCATGGAGCAGGGGCAGAGCACCAGGGCGTCGGGTGCGTTCGATCCCGACGCCAGCGGGGCGTACCAGTCGTCGCGGCCGAACACAGACAGTTGCCCCTCTGCTGCGCCGTAGCGCTCGCTGAAGTGGCGTTGCGCCTCCCGAGGCTGGGCTGGCAGGCGCAGGTCGAGCTCCTGATGGGCGACGATCTGGGCCACCTGCGAATACACCAGCCACACCCGCACCCGCGCCTGCAGCAGGCACTCCAGCAGCCGCAGTCCATAGGCCATGCCGGAGGCGCCCGTGAAGGCGAGAGCGACGGTGCGGACGGGCGTGTTCACTTGACGACGGTCTCCGATGCGGGCTCGGCAGTGGCCTTCTCCAATCTGATCGAGTGGATCTGGGCCTCGAGACGCTCGATGTCGGCCTTCAATATCTCCAGTTCCCTGCGTCTGGCCGCGAGCGTCGCCTCGTCGCGCGCGAGGTCGGCGTCTTTCTGGCGGCGCTGCACGACCAGTTCGCACATGACGGCCTGGAAGCGGTCGCCGATGGTCTCCGGCACGATGGCGACCGTCTCCGCGTCGGACTGCATGGCGCTGTCCAGCATGGCACCTTCCTCGGCGTAAAGCTGCCAGGCGAGCCCGCGCAGGGTGTGATCGCGGCAGTTCATGCGCTCCTGATGCAGTGCCAGCCGCGCGGTGCCCGAGCGTGTCTTCACCGGCCGGGCGAGCACCACCTTTCGCCAGTAACCGATCTCGTCACCGCGGATCGAAACATTGGAGCGGTCGTAGAAGTGCTGGTCGGCACCGGCAGCGGCAACCCGGACCCAGTCGGCCGCGGTGGTCGCGGTGGTGGCGAGCAGGCCGGCGACGGTCAGCATGATGCCGGCGCATCGGGTGCCAGCCACCCCGGCTCGCACCCGTCCTGTACCGGAATCAGCATGACCGTGGATCATTTCAGCGGCAGCATTTCCGCCGCCGTGAGCTCGCGGTGGCGCAGCATCACCGGGCGGGTGGCGCGGAAGTGCGCTGCCACGGACTCGGCCAGATAAACCGACCGGTGTCGTCCGCCGGTACAGCCGATGGCGATGGTCAGGTAGCTGCGGTTGTCGCGCTCGAAACACGGCAGCCAGCGTTCGACGAAGCCGCGGATGTCCAGAAGCATCGCCTCCACCTCCTCGCTTGCCTGAAGGAAGGAGACCACCGCCGCGTCGCGCCCGGTCAGCAGCCGCAGCCGGTCGTCATAGTGGGGATTGGGCAGGCAGCGCACGTCGAACACGTAGTCGGCGTCCAGGGGGATGCCGTGCTTGAAGCCGAAGGACTCCACCAGCAGCGTCAGGCCCGCGGCAGCGCCGATGTTCACGAACTCCTTCACCCATCCGCGCAGGGTGTTCGCGGCCAGATCGCTGGTGTCGACGCGATGCCCGAGATTGCGCAGCGGTTCGAGCAGTTCGCGCTCGTGCTCGATGCACTCGGGCAGGGTGCTGAGACCGTCGGACAACGGGTGGCGACGCCGCGTCTCCGAGAAGCGCTTCACCAGGGTGTCGGTCTTGGCTTCGAGGAATAGCACGCGCAGATCCAGATCGCGCCGGCGCAGGCCGTCCAGCAGCCCGGGCAGTTCGGTCAGGCCGCGGCCGCTACGTACGTCGACGCTGATGGCTGCCTGTTCGTGACCCGCCTGCGAGAGATAGTCCACCAGCGAGGTGAGCAGCTGCGCCGGCAGGTTATCCACGACATAGAAGCCGCTGTCCTCGAGCACGTTGAGCGCGATGCTCTTGCCCGAGCCAGCCAGACCGCTGATGACCACCAGCCGCATCGGCATGCTCAGCCCCCCACCGGGATGCCGGGGTGGGGCGTGATGCGGCGCAGGCCTGTCGCGATGCGAAGGTCCATGGGTCTCAGGTGTCGCTGTCGCCCAGGTGCTGCTCCTGGCGACGGATGAACTCGAGGGTACTGTCGATGCCGCGGATCTGCAGCACGTAGTTGCGCACGGCGGCTTCCACCAGGACGGCGAGGTTGCGTCCGGCGGCCACCGGCAACTGCACCTTGCGTATGGCAACGCCCATGATCTCCTCGGTGCCCGCGTGCAGGGGCAGGCGTTCCATGCCTGGCACCATGCCCCTGACCGGCCGCTCGAGCTGCACGATGAGCTTGAGGTTCTTGCGGGTACGCACCGCGGTTTCGCCGAAGATGGTTCGGATGTTGAGCATGCCTAGACCCCGCACTTCGAGGAAATCCTTGAGCATTTCGGGGCACCGGGCTTCGAGCGTCTGTGGGGTGATGTGGTAGAGCTCCACCACATCATCCGCCACCAGACCACTGCCGCGGGTGATGAGTTCCAGCGCCAGCTCGCTCTTGCCGACGCCGCTGTCCCCGGTCAGCATCACGCCCATGCCGAGCACGTCGAGCATGACGCCGTGGCGGTTGACGAACTCGGCGAGTTCCCGACTCAGGTAGGTCCGTATCACCCAGATGATCTGCAGGCTCGGAATGGGCGAGTGGAAAATCGGGATGCCATGTTCGCGCGCCTTGGCCTCCAGCAGCAGCGGAGCGGACTCGCCATCGCTCAGGATGATGCAGGCCGGCTCACCGGCCATGAGCCGGGCGAAGATGGGTTCGGACGCAGACTCGCCGAGGCCGGAAAAGTATTCCGCCTCGGTATGGCTGAAGATCTGGATCCAGTTGGGGTGGATGTAGTTCAGGTGTCCGATCAGTCCCTTGGTGGAACTGTGAATGTGCTTCGAGTCGAGCGGCGGACAGCCGTCTCGATCCCCGTGGTGCCAGGTGAGGCGGAGTTCCGAGCGGTTGTCGTCAAACAGCCGCGCGATGCTGAGCTGGGGCATGGGGGTTCCAGGACACGATCAGCTGCTGGACGTCCCGCGCCGTGGCGGCGGCTTCCACGGCCTGACGCAGCTGGCGGTCGCTGAACATCTCCGCGATCTCGGAAAGGATCTGCAGGTGGATGTCTGTGGCCTTGTCCGGCACCAGCAGCACGAAGATGAGACCGACCGGATTGCCGTCGGGCGCTTCGAAGGGGATGGGCTGGCGGGTGCGGACGAAAGCGGCGGCCGCTTCGCGCAGGCCCTTGATGCGGCCGTGGGGCAAGGCGATGCCGTGGCCCAGGCCGGTGGAGCCCAGGCGCTCGCGCGCGAACAGGCTCTCGTAGACGACTTTGGCACCGACGCCGACGTCGTTCTCGAACAGCAGGCCGACCTGTTCGAAGACGCGCTTCTTGCTAGCGACGTCCAGGTCAAGGAGCACACGGGATGCGGGTAACAGTCGGGAAACGAGTGTCATGGCGGATGCGCTGCCCGACGGACCCGTGGAGCGGCGCGGCGCCGTTGCGACCGTGCCGGCTGTTGGGTCAGAGGGATTTGCGCAGGTTAACGGGCAGGATCTGGAGGGACTCCCTGTATTTTGCGATGGTCCGACGCGCCACCACAATGCCCTGCTTGCCAAGAATTTCGGATATCTGGCTGTCGGACAGCGGATGCTTGGAGTCCTCTTCGCCGACCAGCTGCTTGATGAGAGCGCGGATGGCGGTCGCTGAACACGCCCCGCCGGTCTCCGTGGCGACGTGGCTGCCGAAGAAGTACTTCAGTTCGAAGATCCCGCGGGGTGTGAGCATGAACTTCTGCGTGGTCACCCGCGAGACCGTGGACTCGTGCAGCCCCAGGAGTTCGGCGATCTCGCGCAGAACCAGCGGCCGCATGGCCACCTCGCCGTGCTCGAAGAAGTGGCGCTGACGGTCGATGATGCACTGCGATACCCGCAGGATGGTGTCGAAGCGCTGCTGCACGTTCTTGATCAGCCACTTGGCCTCCTGGAGCTGCCCGGAGAGCTGTTGCAGGCTGGCGTCCCGGTTGCGCGACAGTATGTCTGCGTACATCCGGTTGATGCGCAGCTTGGGCATCGCGTCCGGATTCAGCGAGGCGATCCACGCGCCCTTGATCTTGCGCACCAGAACGTCTGCAACGACGTAGCGGGCGTCCTCCTTGGAGAAGCTCAGGCCCGGGCGCGGATTGAGGCCGGTGATCAGCCGCTGCGTGTCCCGCAGGGTCTGGTCCTCGCAGCGCAGGATGCGTTTGAGCTTCGGGTAGTCGCGACCGGCGAGGGCGTCGAGATGACTCCGCACCACGGTGAGCGCCTCCGCGCGGCACGGGGTGTCTGCGGGCAGGGTCATGAGCTGCAGCTCCAGGCACTCCGCCAGCGTGCGCGCTGCGACGCCGGCGGGCTCGAGTTGCTGAACGTGCCGCAGCGCGATCATGAGATCGTCGACCTCCACCTCGTACTCGGGTGGAAGCATGGCGACCAGTTCTTCCAGGTCCTGCTTGAAGTAGCCATCTTCCTCGAGGGAGTCGATGATGATCGCGCAGAGATCCATGTCGCGGGATGGCAGCCCCGACATGTTGATCTGCCAGAGCAGGTGCTCGCGCAGCGACGGGCTCCCAGCAGCCACCTGGGGGAAGTCCGTGTCTTCGCCGTCGGCATTGCCACCCGAACCGGAATAGCTGCCCTCGTCGCCCCAGTCCGCATCGTCCATGGCTTCGCGCGCAGGCTCGAGGCCCACGTCAGGCGTCTCGGGCATGTCGCTGGGGCCGTCGTCGAAATCCTCGGAGCTCGGGGCGTCCGACAAGGATGCCGCGGAGTTGTC
>JBILUV010000149.1:0-8719 GCA_044370825.1 Burkholderiales bacterium
GGAGTCGTCTACAGCGGCCTTGATCAGCTTTGAAGTCGATGACCAGACGCCTGAGGATCTGGCCGTAGGACTGAACAAGCTGCGCAATGTACCCGGCGTGCTGGACGTGATTCAGGCCCCGGTGTTTGGCAAGAAGGGGCGTGTCTCCGCCCAGATCCAGGTGCTGGCGGAACCGGACGCACTGTCTCGGGTGGTGGAGGCCTGCTTCATGGAAACCACCACCATCGGACTGCGGCACCAGCTGGTCCAGCGTCAACGGCTGCCGCGCGAGATCCGCGTCGTCCAGGTCGGCAATCACGCTGTGCGGGTCAAGGTGTCACGGCGCGTGCACGAGGCCACCGCCAAGGCCGAGAACGACGACATCGCCCACGGGTCTGGATCAGCGGCCCGCGCCCGCCTGCGTCACGCCGCGGAGGCTGCTGGACTCGAATCCGACGCCGAGAGAGGCGAACCATGAACACTTCCATGCCGCCTGCGCGGCGGCTGCATGCCGTGCTCGCCGCCATGCCACGCCTTGCCTGTGCCGTGAGTGGAGGCGTCGACAGCCTGACGCTCGCCACCTTCGCCCACCGTCACCTGCCCGGGCACGTCGAGATGTTCCACGCCGTCTCCGCGGCAGTGCCGGAGGAAGCGACGCGTCGTACCCGGGATCTGGCGGTGGCCGAGGGGTGGACGCTGACGGTGATCGACGCAGGCGAGTTCGCCAGTGCGCAATACCGTGCGAATCCGGCCAACCGCTGCTATTTCTGCAAGACGAGCCTCTACGGCGCGATCCGTCCCGCGACGAACGCACAGATGGTGTCGGGCACGAACACCGACGATCTGGGGGACTACCGCCCCGGATTGATCGCCGCCCGTGAGCACGAGGTCCGTCACCCGTTCGTCGAGGCGGACATAGACAAGCAGGGGGTGCGCGCCATCGCGCGCGAGCTTGGCCTCGGCGCGATCGCAGAACTCCCCTCGGCTCCATGCCTGTCGAGCCGTATCGAGACCGGCATCGGCATCGATCCCGTCATGCTGTCCTGTGTCCATGCGGCCGAGAATCTGGTTCGTGATCGCCTGTCTCCCGCCACGGTCCGCTGTCGGGTACGCGCTACCGGGATCGTCGTGGAACTCGACCAGGCAAGCCTGGCGGCCTCGTCGCCGCTGCAGGACAGCATAGCTCGAGACGTCCAGGACCTGTTCAAGTCGCGCGGATTCACGCTTCCCGTGAGCTTCTCGGCCTACCGGGTCGGGAGCGCCTTCCTACATCCCATCGAACTGATCCGATCATGACTGCCCACAAAGACATCCGACTAGACTTCGAGCGCCGGAACCGGATGGGCCTCGAGGAGGCCATCCTTGCCAGCGGCAAGACCGTGGCCCATCTCGAGGCGATCCTCGACCAGGCGACGGAACGCCAGACCCGCTTCCTGCTGACGCGGCTCAGTGCGGAGCAGCACGCGCAACTGCCCGCACACCATCGTGACAGGCTTGAATATGACCCCTTGTCGCGTACCGCCTACTTGGGCGAGCCCGAGCCCCTGGCGGTGCAGACCCGTGTGGCCGTGGTGGCGGCGGGGACGTCCGATGTGGCCGTGGTGCGTGAAGCCTCGCGCACACTGAACTGGTATGGCGAGCCGGTGCTGGAGGTCACCGATGTCGGCGTGGCTGGCATCTGGCGCCTCATGGAACGCATCGAGGAGATTCGTCATCTGCCGGTGCTGATCGTCGTCGCCGGGATGGATGCCGCCCTTCCCACGGTGGTCGGCGGACTGACGCCCAGCGTGGTGATCGGCGTCCCGACATCGGTGGGCTACGGTGTCGCCTCTGGCGGACAATCGGCGTTGAACTCCATGCTGTCCAGTTGCGCCGCGGGTCTGGTGGTGACCAACATCGACAACGGATTCGGCGCTGCCTGCGCTGCGCTGCGCGTTCTCGGCACCGGCATCGAACGGCAACCGTTGGCGCCCTGACGGCAGGACCGCACGCAGGCCTATCTCCAGCGCCAGGGCATGCTCTCCGAAGTCAGGGCGGGACCGTACACCATCCGCGGTATCTCGCTCGGCGGCCTTTACACCGCCATGATGGTCCCCGAACTCGATCTCGCGCTGGACGCCGGCATGCCGGCCCGCTCCTTCGCCGGCGCGCGAACCCTGCTGCTGACGCACGGGCACGTGGATCATGCGGGTGCCTTGTCCTCGATGGTGGGGATCCGCGCGCTGCAGGGCGCCCGCATCCCCCTCCGGGTGATCATGCCGGCGGAAATCACCGGGCATGTCCAGGCGGCGCTGGAGGCCATGAGCGTGCTGCAGCACTGGCCGCTTGCGATCGAGGTGGTCGGGCTGCGCGCCGGGGAAGAATGCGCCCTGGAGAACGGCCTGGTGGTGCGGGCAGTACAGGCCTTCCACGTGGTGCCCTGTCTCGGCTATCAGGTCTTGCGACGGGTACGACGGCTCGGCCAGGCGTTCCGCCACCTGCCGGGAGAGGAGATCCGGCGCCGCAGCGGGGCGGGTGAGGATTTGTTCGAACGCCACGAGCATCTGGAATTCGCCTACGCCACCGACACGCTGGTGTCGGTGCTCGAGCACACGCCGTCGCTCTACGACAGCCGCGTGCTGCTGCTCGAGTGCACCTTCCTGGATGGTCGCAAGTCCATGGAGGCCGTGCACGCCGGGTGCCACATCCACCTCGACGAACTCGTCGAGCGTGCGCACCACTTCCGCAACCAGCATCTGGTGCTCATGCACGTCTCCCAGATGTACCGACCGGGCGAAATCGATGCCATTCTCGATGCCAGGCTGCCGCAGAGTCTCAGGCACCGGGTCCAGGTGCTGGCCCCCGACTCAGGGCACTGGCCTGGCTGAGTCGGCACGGACCGACAGAAGCCGCCCTGATGAAACATTCCGCCAGCATCGACCAGACCTTCCCCCGGCTATCGGCTTGCCGCAGGATGCTCGCCCTGGAACAACGCCTGGAGCCGCCTGCAGCGGCGGAACGCCGAAGAGATCAGCCTCTGAATCTCGGACACAACAGTGCCACCCGTCAGGGACCCGCGGGCGCCGGGTCCACGCCACTGTGGCTGGCAGTCGAGCCCTGTGGTGTGCCCTTCTCCCCCTCTTGTGTCCAACTGCAGTTGTTCCCGCACCTGTCCGGATAACCGCCTGCTCCTTGAAGTAAACAGGCCTGATCACGGCGACTCTGCCACAGTCATCGAGCAGCACGTCGGAACCGCGCGGTCCGTCGTTAGCCCGATCACAGGTGTAGGTGCACTCGCGTGTGGGTGCACGCGCCACACTTCCAGCCCTCGACGCCGATGAGTGCCGTGTGGATGCCCTCTGGCCAATGCTCCTTGCGACGCCGATCGCCTCCGCGAAGAGCTTTCATCGGACCGATGATGGCCGAGATGCCGTTCTCCGAGAATAGTGGATAGCACGCTTAGTCCGAGCAAAAATTGGTGTTCTGGTGGTCCTCGAGCTTGAATTCGGGTTTCCGACCTGCCACACCGGTGCACCGAAGCCGGCGTCGATCTCCACTGGCCCGGTTTTATCGCGGATCGTTCCGTACCACGCAGTTGACGGGCCTCCCTCCTGAGCAAACGCGGCTTGTGCGAGGTGGGCGCCGAGAAACGTGTCAACGAGAGTTTCCGCCGCTGTGCAACATCCCCTGCCGACCGACCGCTTCAGAGATCATGTATCCGACGACGTGCACGCGCGGCCGGGATATCCGGCCATCCTGCACGATCTGGTCGCGGAACGCTGCAGTCTCGTGGCGCCCGGTGTCATCGCAGACGCGGGCTCCGGTACCGGCGTGCTGCCCGATGGCAGGACACCACGCGTTCGCGATCGAGCCCCATCGGGAGATGGGGCAGGCAGCCGAAGCCAGCCTCGGAGGCAAGCCGCGTTTCGTCAGTGTGACTGCGGAGGCCACCCGACTGGCGACGGCAAGCGTCGACACGGTGACGGCCGCACAGGCCCTGCACTGGTTCGACCCCGCGCGGGTGCGAACCGAGTTCGCCCGCATCCTGCGGCCCGGCAGCCACACCGTCGTGGTGTGGAACGACGGTCGCCTCGAATCCACTGCCTTCCCCGCGCGGTTACGAGGCCCTTCTGTTGGATGACAGCCCCGAGTATCCGAAGGTGGTTCATCAAAACGTCAGCGCCAGTGCGCTGAAGACCTTCTCCGGGCCAGCCGGTTTCGAGACGCTGATCCTCGACAACGCCCGGGCGCTCGACGGGCTCCTGCTGGTCGCCCGCCACGACTCCCAGTTCCAGTTCCCGAAAGGCGCTCCCACCCGAGCACGCCTCATGGCGGAGTTGCGCACCTTGTTCGAGCGCACCACTGACGCAGATGGCCACATCGTTCTCGATTACGACACGCAGGTTCACTTTGGCACACTGTCCCGATCCCCAAAAGGGACGAACCGCCTGCAACGAACTGGTGTCTATGGGATGTGGAGAGCGTCCGCCCCGGACGCGCGTGCCCATGCCGGCGATATCCCGCGCCCACCCCGACAACACGCGCGGGCCCGCGGGAGGGTCGCCGGCGGACTTCCGCTGGAGGATGCCATGAAGATGTTCCGCTCTACCGCCTTGGCAACAGTTTGTTTCGCCCTCTGTGGAGGGGCCGCTTTCGCCAACCACCATTCCGACGACTATAGCCGCGAACACATGGCGGAGAAGTTCAAGGCAGCCGACAGGAACGGCAACGGCAGCCTGGATCAGGAGGAGGCGAAGGCCTTGCCCCACGTGGCGAAGAATTTCGACCGACTGGACACCAGCAGGGACGGATCCGTGTCACAGGCGGAACTGGCCGACGGCATGAAGAGCATGCACGGCAAAGGTCGGAAGATGCACCGCAAAGGCGTAGCCGCCTTCCAGAAGGCGGACACCGACAGGGACGGCACACTCGACCGGAGCGAGGCCGCAGCCATGCCGCGCGTGGCGAAGAACTTCGAGACCATGGACACCGACAGGAGCGGTACCGTCAGTCTCGAGGAGATACAGGCTTACATGGAGTTGAAGCGCCCACGGGATGAGGACTGAACCGGACGCACCGCCGTTCCACCCACCGGATGGGTGGAACGGTCATACCGAACTGTCAGGCCTCGGGCCGCTGATATCCGGGGAAGACTCCGGGGGCGCTTGGCCACGTTCCACCCTGACCCCTGCGGCGCTATGCTGCGTCATGGCCGTGCCTGCTTCGCTGCGGCCGGGAGTTGACCATCGTCAATCGAAACCAGGGTGACGCGTCCGCCGCAGCCACCACACCACCGCTCACCGATCTGGCCTATGGCGCGCTCGAGGAGATGATCGTCCGCCTCGAGCTTGCGCCCGGGATGGTCGTCACGGAGTCCATCCTGTCCGAGCGCGTCGGCATTGGTCGCACGCCGATCCGTGAGGCGCTGCAGCGGCTGGCGCGCGAAAAGCTGATCCGCGTCCTGCCCCGGAAGGGAATTATGGTGGCCGAGATCGACCCTGAGGCTCAGTTACGGCTGCTGGAGCTGCGGCGCGAGGTGGAGCGGCTGGTGGCGCGCAGTGCCGCGCAGCGGTGCAGCGACGCACAGCGTGCGAGGTTCAGGGAACTGGCGCTGGGCTTCGAAAAGGCTGCCGCGGATAACGACGATGTCGTCTTCATGCGCACCGACAAAGCCTTCAACGATCTCTGTCTGGAGGCGGCGCGCAACGAATTCGCTGCGTCTGCCTTGGCCAACCTCCAGTCGCTGGCGCGGCGTTTCTGGTACCACCACCACCGCCAGACGGCTGACATGCCTGAGGCGGCGCGCCTGCATGCCGCCGTGGCACGGGCCATCGCCGACGGTGATCCGACCTTGGCGGGAGAGGCACTGGACGCCCTTCTCGACAACATCGAGAGCTTCACCCGCACCTCGGTCGCCGATGTCGCCGGCACCGCACCGCCTGCGCCTGTCGCATGAGATCGCGCGGGAGTACGGCTGGTCGGAATGTCCGGGAGGCCTGAGGTGAAGACCTCCGACCGCGGCGGGCTGGTTTATTCCACTGGGTCAGGGCGTACCTGTCCGGGCTGCCGCAGGCCCGTGGCCGAGTGCGTATGCAATCGCGCACGGCCGGTCCCTGCACCAGGTCAGGTGCGCGTCTCCCGGGAGACCAAGGGCCGCGGCGGGCGCTGCGTCACCGTCGTCCGTGGGCTGCCCCTGAGTCAGGAGGATCTGACGTCGCTGGCGAAGCGGTTGCGGACGGCCTGCAGCTCCGGAGGCACGGTCAAGGACGGAGTGATCGAGGTGCAGGGAGATCACTGCGACAAGATCATGGCCAGCCTCGCGGCCGAAGGGCTGGCTCCCAAGCGGGCTGGCGGCTGAGGTACGCGTGCCCTCTTGGAGGGCGGCCACAAGCACGAGCGGCATTGCGGCGCGAACCTGGCACCCCCCGCACAGCATGCGACTTGCGGACCTGATATATCAGATGTACAGTGAAAGACGATGCAGTCTACGCGACGAGGTGTCCCATGATGTCCGAACGCCAGCGGCAGTTCCGCTCCGACTACCAGGCCCAGATAAGCCCCGCCTACAACGGCCTCCTCCATGTGAGCGTTATGTACGTTGTCGGCCTAGGCGTGATCGCCTGGAGTCTCTCGCGCATGGAAGCCGCCTCGTGGGAGTGGCTGCTGGTCGTCCCGGTGTTCGCATTCTCGAATGTATTCGAGTGGTGGATTCACAAATACGTGATGCACCGCCTGATCGACGTATGGGCATTACGCGCCATTTATGATCGCCACACGCGGCAGCATCATCAGTACTTCACCAACAACGAGATGACGGTGGACTCCGCTCGCGAGTTCCGCATCATCTTCTTCCCCTGGCGTGCGCTGTTCACCTTCATGGCGCTGGGCACACCATTCGCCCTGACCCTTGGCGCGCTGCTCAATGCCAACGCAGGCTTCGTGCTCATGGTCACGATCGTCGGCCAGTACCTGATATACGAAACCTTCCACTATTTTTGCCACGTGCACGAAAACTGGTTCGTCCGCAACATCCCCTTCGTCAACACCATCCGGCGGCATCACACGGCACACCACAATCAGGGGATCATGATGGATCGCAACATGAACCTCACCTTTCCCATCGCCGACTGGCTCATGGGCACCAGCGATCTCGACAGGGGGTTGCTCGGGCACATCTTCAACGGGTATGACGAGACCCACATCAAGCCCGGCCTCAGGCCGGTGATCGCGCGACACACCCTTGCCGCTGACAGTCTGGCAGGCCGGGGAACGTGAGGATCTGCGGCGGGGACGGATGGGCGACGAGATCGCGCGGCGTCGCCCTGAAGCCCTGTCGATGGCGGGGATAGGATCTCGATCTCTTTCCGAATGGAAAACGGGAAGGGCGATCAAGATCAAACCGTGATTCGCGATGGCCAGTCGCGGGAAGATCCGCACCACGGCAGGAAACAGCCGCTCAAGGGCGCGCGCATTTGGGCGCATCTGCCGGTCGCATGGCGCTCCTCGTCCAGCAAGCTCGTCTGAACCCGCACCGATGAGACCTTCCCCAACCGCCCCCTTCCAGTGATGCGCGCCCCGAGACATCTTTCCGCCTGGCTGCTGGCCTGCCTGTCTTCCTTCGCAACCGCCGACACCGTGACCCTCGACAACGGGGATCGCATCAGCGGCAAGGTCGAGCGCCTGCGGGCGGGCAAACTCGAAATGGACACGCCCTACGCCGGGCGGCTTTGGATCGATGCGGCCCGGGTCACGAGCGTGGAGACCGATGGCGAAATGACCTTGATCATGCGCGACTACTCCCGAAGAACCGGGCGTCTGGTGGCGGGTGCGCCCGGCACGCTCGCGATCCAGACCGCACCGGGTGCGACACCCACGCCGGTGCCTCCGGATCGCGTAGCGGCTCTCCTGCCAGGACGCATCGGGGAAGAGAACTGGCGGATCACCGGCAGGGTGAATGCCGGATTGACAGACACAAGCGGCAACACCGAAGTGCGTCGGACCAACCTAGATGCTGAGGCCGTCGCGCGTCGCAATCTGGACCGCTGGTCCCTGACTCTGCGCGGCAACCAAGCCACCGACCGGCAGCAGCAGACAGCCGAGAACGCCACCGTCGGCCTGAAGTACGATCGGTTCGTCACCGAGCAGCTCTACTTCTATGGGGGGTCCTCGCTGGAACATGATCCCTTCAAGGACATCCGCCTGCGGACCAACCTGGGTGCAGGGGCGGGTGCCCAGGTCCTCGACCGGGCAACCACTCACCTCGCGCTGGAAAGCGGTGTGGACCGGGTGAATACGGATTACTTCGCCGGACAGGACCTCGCCAACACCGCGCTGCGCATCGCGATCCGGTTCGATCACTGGGTGCTGCCCGACCGGGTCCAGCTGTTCCACACGGGCGAGACGTTTCTCAGCCTCGACAACGTCAGCCGCAGCTTCACTCGCACCCAGACAGGGCTGAGGGTGCCGCTACGCGACGGCCTGCTCGCCACGGTGCAGTGGAACCTCGACTGGGATGGCAACCCCGCGCCGGGCAGGGTGTCGCGCGACCAGGCCACCATCATAAGTCTGGGCTACCGTTGGTGAGGCGGCCCTCGGCCATGACCCGTTCCGTCGCCGCTGTGATGGCCCGCACGTCGTTGCCCTTGAACTTCAGCGCGGTGTGAAACTGGTCCGCCTCGAGGATGGAGTGCACCGCACATTCCATGCAGGACTCCGGCAGCGTGGGCCGCGTCGGTACCGTGGACTGTGGCGATCGGACTGT
>JBILUV010000178.1:0-7805 GCA_044370825.1 Burkholderiales bacterium
CGATGCCGATCACGGTTACGGCAACGCGCTGAACGTGGTGCGCACGGTCGAGGAACTCGAGGCGGCGGGCGTCGCGGGTCTGTCCGTCGAGGACACCGAACTGCCGCAGCCCCACGGCTCCGGCGGCAGGCCACGCCTCGTCAGCGTGGAGGAGGGCGTGGGCAAGATGCGTGCGGCGGTCGCGGCGCGCGGCGACACCGGCATCGTCGTGGCCGGTCGCACCAGTGCTCCGGCCATCACCGGCGTGGCCGATGCCGTCGCCCGGGCCCGCGCCTACGCGGCCTGCGGCGTCGACGCCATCTTTCTCGTCGGCGTGAGGACCCGTGCGGATCTCGACGCCATCGCTTCCGAGGTCCGGCTGCCGCTCATTCTCGGGGGCGCGGGCCCGGAGATCCTCGATCCCGACTACCTGTCGAGCCGCGGCGTGCGTGTCTGCCTGCAGGGGCACCAGCCCTTCGCCGCAGCGGTGCAGGCCATCCACGACACCCTGTCGGCGCTGCGTGCCGGGACGCCCCCCGCGCAGCTCACCGGCGCGGCAGACGAGGTGCTGATGAAGCGCCTGATGCGCGATGAGGAGGTCCGCCGCCAGGGGAGGGAGTGGCTGTGACGCGCCCGGCGCGGCCGGGCGGCAAGGAGCCGCAGGCGACCGCGGTGCCGGCGGGTCAGTCCCGCCCCAGCGTCGTCCACTCGTCGGGCAGGATGCGGCGGATCAGCTTGTAGCCGCCCACGCCGTCGGGTTCGTAGATCGCGGCCTCGCCCTGGGTGGCGAGGTAGACCCCGGTGAGGTCCTGGAGGTTGAAGCCGTGCGACACCAGCACGGTGTTCGCACCGGCCGGGGGCGGCGTGGCGAGCAGCCAGTGCAGCGAGGCGTTGGCACTGCGGCGCGCGTCGGTATGCTCGGGCCCCCGCGGCACCACCGTGAGGGGGATCATCTTCTCATGGCGCCCGAAGGCGAGATCGGCGGTCTGCCAGCACCGGCAGAAGGCGCTGGACATCACCTCGCCGACCGGGATGCCCAGACGCCGGAACTGCGCACCGATGTCGGCCGCCTGCACGCGCCCGGTGTCGCTGAGGTTGCGCTGGGTCTCGCAGCGGCGCAGGTCGACGTCGTCGCCATCGGGGGCCGCCGGCCCGGTGTCGGCGTGGCGCAGGTAGATCACCAGCCCGCCGGCACGCAGCGATTTCAGCAGGTCCGGGGCGGCCAGCGCCGGCGCGATGCCGACACAGGACAGCAGCAGCGCGCACAGCAGTCTACGGAGGGTTCGGGTCATGGGTTGGAGCTCCTTCGCCAGCCATCGTTGACAGGACCCGTGCGCCGAGGTTCGACACCCGCGACCACAGCCCCGGGAGTCGCGGTGGTCACCTGTGCCCAGCCCAGACGGTCCAGTACCGAGTGAAACGACGCCTCCAGGGGGCAGCCCACGGTCAGTGGCTGCCCGGTCAGCGGGTGCTCGAATGCCAGTGCCGTGCACGCCAGCAGCAGACGCTCGCTGCCGAACAGACCGGCGAACAGCCGGTTGTGCCGGCCCTTGCCATACGTGGTGTCGCCCACGATCGGGTGGCTGACGTGCTTGAGGTGGCGGCGCAACTGGTGCCGGCGGCCGGTGAGCGGCTCCAGGGCGACCAGCGCGTAGCGGCTGGTGGGGTAGCGATCCACTTGGTGGGGCAGTTCGCAGCGCGCGAGGGTGTGGCCGCGTGTCAGCGCCGGCTGGGCGGGTCGCGGGGTGCAGGCCGACCGACCCGGTTCATCCGCGATCGGCGTCAGCGGATGGTCGATCTCGAAGCGATCCTCCGGGTGGCCACGCACCACGGCCAGGTAGTGCTTCGCCACCCGGCCATCCTCGAACTGCTGCGACAGGTGCTGGCAGCTGCCACGGTCCAGGGCGAAGGCGAGCGCCCCGGAGGTGGGCTTGTCCAGCCGGTGCGCCGGGTGGACCTCGCGCCCGAGCTGGTCGCGCAGCAGTTGCACCGCAAAGCGGATCTCGTGGCGGTCCAGGTTTGAGCGATGCACCAGCAGTCCGGCGGGCTTGTGGACCACAACGACGTGCTCGTCCTGGTGGAGGATGGTCAGCATGTGTCTTCCGCAGTCGGGTGGCGACCGGCGGCATCCCGGAAAGCCGGCCCCACGCCGGAGTTACACTCGCGCACCGGTTGCCCGGCGCGCCCGCCCGGCCCGTGTCCAGAACCTTCGGAGGATTCCATGCTGCTCGACGTCCGCACCTACACCTGTCGTCCCGCCACCATCGGCAAGCACCTCGCCCTCTACGAGAAGATGGGCAAGGGGCCGCAGACCCGCCACCTGGGCCAACCCTTCGCCTACCTGACGACCGAGACCGGAAACGTCAACCAGTACATCCACATCTGGGCCTACGAGAACGCCGCCGACCGCGAGCGCCGCCGCGCCGCCATGTGGGCCGACCCGGAGTGGCTGGCCTACGTCGAGGAGAGCGCCAAGCTGGGTGCCCTCGAGGCCCAGGAAAACCGGCTCATGACCCCGGTGTCGTTCTTCCCGATCCAGCGCTGAGTCCGGCCCGGGCGGACGTTCAACGCCCCTCGCGCCCCAGGCCGCGCAGGCGCTCGCCCCAGCGACGCACGCCGGCCTGGCCCAGGCCCTCCACCGAGCCCACCAGGGTCTCGTCCACCGGCGAGAAGCCGACGAAGCCGAGGATGTTGCGCTCCAGCGCCCGGACGGCGTGGGCGCGGAACGCCAGCCGGTACACCATGGCCGGCATGCCCATTGTCACGACCACCCGGGCGCTGCGCCCGCTGAGCATCTTGGTGGCGTGGCCGGCGTCCTCGCGCGGCACGGCGAAGCCGGGCCGCGCGATCTGTTCCAGGAAGGCCTTCAACAGCGCCGGCATGTCGCCCAGCCAGAGGGGGAAGAACACCACCAGATGCTCGCACCAGGCGATGGTCTGCTGCGCCGGCAGCAGGTCCGGGGGGAGGTCCGCCTCGTACCACTCGCGACGCGAGCGCAGCACGGTGAAATCCAGCGCCGCGATGTCGATGCCGCGCACCTCGTGGCCCGCGGCCACCGCACCCTCGGCATAGGTCTCGGCAAGGCGGTGGCACAGGTGGGGTTCGGTATTGTCGGGATGGCCTTGCAGCAGGGCGATGCGTTTCGGCATGGAGGCGTTCTCAGGACAGGCGCGCGGGGAGGGCGCAGGCCGAGCGCAGGCAACGAACGGACCCGCGGCGGACCCCTTCCCCCGTGCGGGTCGCTTTCACGCCGCCAGTGCCCCGACGGAGTCGCCGAACAGGCAGCGGGCCACGGCCGGCGGATCGTTGATCGGGCGGATCGCCGCGTAGGCCGCCTCGGCCTCGGGGTAGCGGCGGCGCAGCAGGTTGAGCCACTGCTTCAGGCGGCCAGATCGATGCCTCGCCTCCAGGCGCGCGCCAAGCAGATGCCAGAAGTCCGACAGCAGCGGGAACACCTGCCGCCACGGAACCGCGGGGCCGTCGTCCGCAGCCGAGCCCGGTGCGGCGTCCTTCGCCCGGATGGCCAGCGCGAGGCCAGGGTCGGCCACCATGCCCCGACCCAGCATCAGGCTGTCGCAGCCCGAGCGCTCGCGGCAGCGCAGGGCATCGGCGACGGTCCAGATCTCCCCGTTGGCCACCACCGGGATGGCGAGGGCTTCGCGGATCGCGGCGATGCGCTCCCAGTAGGCCGGTGGCCGGTAGCCGTCGACCTTGGTGCGGGCGTGGACCACCAGCTCCCCAGCGCCTCCCTCGGCGATGGCCAGCGCGCATTCCAGCGCGCGCCCGTCGTGTTCGTTGCCCAGGCGCATCTTGGCCGACACCGGCATCCCCGCTGGAACCGCCCGCCGCACCGCCGCCACGATGGCACCCACCAGTTCGGGTTCGTCCAGCAGCACGGCGCCACCTCGATGCCGGTTCACGGTCTTGGCGGGGCAGCCGAAGTTGAGGTCGATGCCGGCCGGGCCGAGGCCGGCGAGGCGCGCGGCATTCTCGGCCATGCAGCCGGGGTCCGAGCCGAGCAGCTGGGCGCGCACCGGCACGCCCGCCCGGGTGCGTCCGCCGTTGTCGAGTTCGGGCACGATGCGGCGGAAGGTCTTCTCCGGCAGCAGCACGCCGGAGACGCGGATGAACTCCGACACGCAGCGGTCGATCCCGCCGACGCGCGTCAGCACCTCGCGCAGGGTGTGGTCGAGCAGCCCCTCCATGGGGGCGAGGAGGATGAGGCCACGGCGGCGCGGCGGGACGCCGCCGCTGGTGGTCGCCTCACCGGGCCCGGGCATCGACATGGGGTCCGCCGCCGTGGGGCCCCGGGCCTCAGATCGCCGCGGCGATCGCCCGGCCCATGTCCGCTGTGCCGGCGGTGCCACCCGCATCCGGGGTGCGGGGGCCGTCCAGCAGCACGCCCTCGATGGCCCGCAGGATGGCCGCTGCCGCCTCGGGGTGGCCGAGGTGGTCGAGCATCATTGCGCCGGACCAGATCTGACCGACCGGGTTGGCAATGCCGCGCCCGTAGATGTCCGGCGCCGAACCGTGCACCGGCTCGAACAGCGAGGGGAAGCGCCGCTCGGGGTTGATGTTGGCCGAGGGCGCGATGCCGATGGTGCCCGCGGTGGCCGGCCCGAGGTCCGAGATGATGTCGCCGAACAGGTTGGAGGCGACGATCACGTCGAAGCGCTGGGGGTTGAGCACCAGCTGGATGGTCAAGCCGTCGATGTGGTACTGGTTGGTGGCGATGTCCGGGTACTGGCGGCCCATCTCGGCGAAGCGCTCGTCCCAGTAGGGCATGGTGATGGAGATGCCGTTGGACTTGGTGGCCGAGGTCACCAGGCGGCGCGGCCGGGTGCGGGCCAGCTCGAAGGCGAAGCGCAGGATGCGGTCCACGCCGTGGCGGGTGAACACCGACTGCTGCGTCACCACCTCGCGCTCGGTGCCGGCGAACATGCGGCCACCGACCGAGGAATACTCCCCCTCGGTGTTTTCCCGTACCACGTAGTAGTCGATGTCGCCGATCTTGCGCCCGACGAGCGGGCAGGGGATGCCCGGCATCAGGCGCACCGGACGCAGGTTGACGTACTGGTCGAAGCCGCGCCGGAACTGGATCAGCGAGTCCCACAGCGAGACGTGGTCGGGCACCCGCGCCGGCCAGCCGGTGGCGCCAAAGAAGATGCAGTCATGGCCGCCGATGTGGTCGCGCCAGTCGGGCGGCATCCACCAGCCGTGCCGGTCGTAGTTGTCGCAGGACCAGTCGAAGTGGTCGAAGGCGAGGTCGATGCCGAAGCGGCGGGCGGCGGCATCGACGGCACGTACGCCTTCCGGCATGACCTCCTTGCCGATGCCGTCGCCGGCGATCACTGCGATGCGGTGGCGGGCCATGGGACGCTCCTGAACGTGTAAGCCGGCAATTGTAACCGCAGGGGTTGCCGCGCCCGATCCGTGCCAGGGGGACGTCCTGGTCACCGACTCCGATGGCTGGCGCGGCGCCATGCCGCCCTGCCCAAGGGCGATGGTGCCCGGGGGTGCGACAACGTGTCGCATTCCCGAAGTGACCCCGCCACGCGACACTTCCCGTCTTGATCACGGGGTGGTTCGCTGCCCCGGCCACGTCTCCGAGGTGCCCGCTTGTACACCCGTCGTCATCGTCCTGCCCGCCCGTGCCGGGGCCGCAACCTGACCCTGGCCCTGGCCGCTCTCGCTTCCGGTCCGGCCTCCGTCCTCGCTCAGAGCCCCGGGGCGGAAAGCGGCGTCAACGCGCCGCGGGTGGTGGTGACCGCCACCCGCGAGAGCGTGCCGCTGGTCAAGACACCAGCCTCGGTGGGCACGGTGGCCGATCGCGAGATCGCCTTCGTGCGGCCGGTCCACCCCTCGCAGATCCTCGGCCAGGTGCCCGGCGTGGCGGTGGCAGTGACCAACGGCGAGGGGCACACCACGGCCATACGCCAGGGCTTCACCACCAGTCCGGTCTACCTGTTCCTCGAGGACGGCGTGCCGACCCGGTCCACCGGCTTCTTCAACCACAACGCGCTCTACGAGGTGAACGTGCCCCAGGCCGGCGGCATCGAGGTCACCCGCGGTCCGGGCAGCGCCCTGTATGGGTCAGATGCGATCGGCGGCGTGGTCAACGTGCTCACGCGCCGGCCACCCGAGAGGCGCGAGGTGTCGGTCTCCGGGGAGGTCGGCGGCCATGGCTGGCAGCGGCTGCTGTTCGATGCCGGCACCCGTGATGGTGCGGACGGCTATCGCGCCAGCCTCAACCTCACCCACACCGACGGCTGGCGCGACAGGACCGCCTACGACCGGCAGGGCGGCACCTTCCGCTGGGACCGGCAGCTGGACGCGGATTCGAGCCTGCGCACGGTGCTCACCTTTTCCAACATCGACCAGCAGACCGGCGCCAACTCGCCTCTGGTCGAGGCCGACTACCGCAACAACCCGACGCGCAACAACACGCCCATCGCCTACCGCAAGGTGCAGGCCCTGCGGCTGTACTCGGCCTGGGAGCGGCGGCTCGGCGACAGCCTGCTCAGCATCACGCCGTACTTCCGCCACGATGCCATGGACCTCCTGGCCTCGTTCACCCTGGCCTCCGATCCGACGGTGTTCGACACCTCCAACCAGTCCTACGGTGTACAGGCCAAGTGGCGCACCGACTTCGTGCCGCTGCAGGCGCGGCTGATCGGCGGCGTCGACGTCGACGTGAGCCCGGGGGGAAGGGAGGAGAACCGGATCAATGTCACCTCCACTGGCACCGGCGCGTCCCGGGTCTACCGGTCTTACACCGTCGGGCCGCGCATCTACGACTACCAGGTCACCTTCCGCGGGCTGTCGCCCTATGTGCATGGCGAGATCTCGCCGCTGGCGCCGCTGCGCCTGACCGCCGGGCTGCGCTACGACCACCTGAGCTACGACTTCGACAACCGGCTGGGCAGCACGCCCATCTCGGCCGGCGGCCGGTTCTACGGCCAGGCGCCGGACGGCAGTGTGAGCTTCTCGCGCCTGAGCCCGAAGCTCGGCGCCACCTGGGAGTTCGCCCCGGACCTGCACGGCTTCGCGTCTTACAACCAGGGCTTCCGGGCGCCTTCGGAGAACCAGCTGTTCCGGCCGTCCAGCGCCACCAGCGCGGCGCAGGCCAACGCCTCGATGCAGTCGGCGCTGCGGCTCAAGCCGATCACCGCCTCGCAATGGGAGCTGGGGCTGCGTGGTGTCGCCGGCCGGGTGGCCTACGATGTCGCGGTGTACGATCTGCGCAAGAAGGACGACATCGTTTCGCTGCGGGACACGGCCACCAATCTCACCGAGTCCGTCAACGCCGGCGAGACGCGCCACCGAGGCATAGAGCTCGGGGCGAATGCGCCGCTCTCCGACACCCTGGCGGGAGGACTGTCGTTCTCGTACGCCCGCCACACCTACGAGAACTGGGTCGCCTTCAGCAGCAGCACCAGCACCAACGTCAACTTCTCGGGGCGGGACATCGAGGCTTCGCCACGGGTTCTGCTCAACGCCCGGCTGGACTGGGCACCGCGGGAGACGGTTCGCATGCAGGTCGAATGGGTACGCATCGGCAGCTACTGGATGGATCAGGCCAACACCACCCGCTACGACGGGCACGACCTGTTCAACCTGCGCGCCAGCTGGGCGGTGTCGCGCCACCTGTCGCTGTTCGGGTCGGTCACCAACCTGCTGGACCGGCGCTATGCCGACAGCGCCTCCGTCACCTCGTCCACACCGGTGTACTCCCCCGGTCTGCCGCGCACCTTCTACAGCGGCGCGGAGCTGCGGTGGTGAGGCGCCTGCTCGCGTTCATGGCCGTGGTCGTCGCGCTGCTGGCG
>JBILUV010000150.1:0-8671 GCA_044370825.1 Burkholderiales bacterium
GCGTGCGGCGCGACGCAGCCGTCGCGCCTGCAGACCTCACCAGGCCTTCATGCGGCAGGCGGGGGCGTAGACGTCCGCGTGGTTGGTGAGCACGGTCGAGACCAGCTTGTTGGTGACGCGACCGCCCGGATCGCGCCAGATCTGCCGCAGGTAGTAGCTCTGCACCGGGAAGTGGTTCACGTTGAACCGGAACTCGCCGCGCACCGACTTGAAGGGGGCTGCGGCCAGCGCCTTGCCGAAAGCGGCCTTGTCCTCCACCCGGCCCTTGATGTCGCGCACCGCGGCGTCGAGCAGGCGAGCGGTGTCGTATCCCTGGGCCGCGTAGACCGTGGGTGTCCGGCCGTACTCCTTCTGGAAATCGGCGACGAAGCGGCGGTTCTCCGCATTGCCCAGATCGTGGGCCCAGTGCGAGGTGTTGAACATGCCGAGCATCGGGTCGCCCACGGCCTTGATGACGTCCTCGTCGGCCGAGAAGCCGGGGGTGATCAGCGTCATCTGGCGGTTCAATCCTGCCGCCACCCACTGCTTGATGAAATTGATGCCCATCCCGCCAGGCTGGAAGATGTAGACGGCCTCGGGCTTGGCGGCCCGCACCTGGGCCAGTTCCGCCGCGAAGTCCAACTGGCCGAGCTTGGTGTAGATCTCGTCCACGACCTGGCCCTTGTAGAGCCGCTTGAAGCCGGTCAGGGCGTCCTTGCCAGCAGGGTAGTTCGGCGCCAGCAGCACCACGCTCTTGAGGCCCCTGGTGGTGGAGTAGTGGCCGGCGGCCTCGTGGTAGCCGTCGTTCTGCCAGGACACGGCGTAGAAATACGGGTTGCAGCCCTCGCCGGAGTAGGCGCCCGGGCCGGCGTTGGCGCTCACCAGGAAAGTCTGGTTGTCCAGGATGGCTGGCGCGACGGCCAGCATCACGTTGGAGAACACGATGCCGGTGACCACGTCGACGCGGTCCTTCTTGAGCAGTCGCGAGACAAGCTGTTTGCCGGTGTCCGGGTTCATCTGGTCATCGACCACGATCGTCTCCGCCGGAACTCCGCCAAGCTTGCCGCCGTTGGCCTTCAGCGCGAGCGCGAAGGCATCGCGTATGTCGATCCCGAGGGCTGCGGACGGGCCCGAGAGGGTGCTCATGAAACCGATGCGGATCTGGTCGGCGGCCGATGCGGCCGAGGCCAGCCCGGCCAGCACGAGCGCGGCGATGGTCTTCTTCATGCGTGTCCTCGGAGTGGAAGCCGGGCCGCCACGTGGCGGCTGCCGGTGGCCCCGGGGAAGGCCCCCTTCCGGCCGACGTGGATGTTAACCCGGATACCCCACCCGGCCACGGGATGATCGCCGGGTGTGCGACGGCGACCGCTGGTGGAGCGTTTCCGCACGCTTGCGGCTGGTCGAAAGTCATTTCTGCTGTGGTGCCGCACAAATAGTCATGAATGGAACAGACATCTCTGTCGAGATCGGAATGCTGCGTGGCAGCATCCCCGCGCGACTGGTCACCGCCGCGGGTGACGCTTGCGATTCGAGACCTTTCCTGCGCTCGACACAGGCCGGCACGGGGTTTATTGTGAGATGCCGTCGGGCTGTGTGCGATCCTGCGTCAGCCCCCGCCGTAGGGGGCAGCGCGTCGCGCGCGGTCAGGGCGGGTACAACAAAACTTCACGACCTCTGGGAGGACTTGAAATGGATGTGAAGATCAACAAGAAGGGCACCAGCTTCAATGGTGATACGCAGATGCCGCTCATGTGGTACCTGCGCGACGAACTTGGTCTCACGGGCACCAAGTTTGGATGTGGAGTCGGGCTTTGCGGCGCGTGCACCGTGCACGTCAACGGCAAAGCGATCCGCTCCTGCGTCACGCCGATGAGCGAGGTCGCCGGCCAGGCGGTCACGACCATCGAGGGTCTGTCTTCGGATGGCAACCACCCGGTACAGAAGGCCTGGCGCGCGCACAACGTGCCGCAGTGCGGCTACTGCCAGTCCGGCCAGATCATGCAGGCGGCGGCTCTTCTCAATGCGAACGCAAAACCCAGCGACGACCAGATCTCCGAGATGATGGCGGGGAACCTCTGCCGTTGCGGTTGCTACCAGCGGATCCACGCCGCGGTCAAGTCCGCCGCCCAGGGAGCCTGACATGAAATTCGAACATTATTCCGATCACCCTGTTCTCGAGAACGTCAGCCGCCGCAACGCCCTGAAGGGCATCGTCTCCGGCAGTGGTCTGGTCCTCGCGGCCCAGTTCCTGCCGCTTGAAGCCATGGCCGACGGCAGCCAGGTCAATCAGTACGAGACCGGCGCGGGCGGCATGCCCGGCGGCGTCGTCTGGGATCCGCACGTTTTCGTCTCGATCGCCAAGGACGGTACCGTCACCATCGTGACCCACCGCTCCGAGATGGGCACGGGTTCGCGCACCAGCCTGCCCATGGTCGTGGCCGACGAGATGGAAGCCGACTGGGCCAAGGTCAAGATCGTGCAGGCCCCCGGCAACGAGGCCAAATACGGCAACCAGGACACCGACGGTTCGCGCAGCATCCGCCATTTCATCCAGCCGATGCGAGCCTGCGGCGCCGCTGCCCGCCAGATGCTGGAGAAGGCCGCTGCCCTGGCCTGGGGTGTGCCCGATACCGAGGTACGCGCTCAGAACCACAAGGTCGTACACGTGCCCACAGGCAAGACCGTCGGTTACGGCGAGCTCGCCGAGGCGGCAGCCGCTCTGCCCACGCCGAAGGCCCGTACCCTGACGCTGAAGGACCCCTCGCAGTTCCGCTACATCGGCAAGGGCAATGTCCAGATCACCGATCTGATGGACATCACCACCGGCAAGGCGACCTATGCCCAGGACGTGCGCGTGCCGGACATGCTCTACGCCGTGATCGAGCGTCCGCCTGTGGTGCTCGGCAAGGCCGTCAAGTGGAACGAGGCCGCGGCCATGGCCGTGCCCGGTGTCAAGAAAGTGGTGTTCCTGGCCCCGACGCCGATGCCTGCTGTGTTCGCGCCCCTGGGTGGCGTGGCGGTCATCGCCAACAGCACCTACGCCGCGCTCAAGGGCCGCGCCGCCCTGAACGTGCAGTGGGAGGATGGGCCCAACGCCGACTACGACTCCGACAAGTACAAGGAGATGATGGCCGCCTCGGCGCGCAAGCCCGGCAAGGTCGAGCGCAACGAGGGTGATGTCGACAGCGCCCTGGCCGGTGCCGCCAAGGTCATCGAGCGCGAGTATTACATCCCGCACGGCCACCACGCGACGATGGAGCCGCCCGCGGCCGTCTGCCGCATCCAGGGTGGCAAGGCCGAGGTCTGGGCCTGCGTGCAGAGCCCTGGCGGCACGCGCGGCAGCGTGGCCGGCGCCCTTGGCATGAAGGAGGACGACGTCACCGTCAACGTCACGCTGCTGGGTGGCGGTTTCGGCCGCAAGTCCAAGTGCGACTTCGCTATCGAGGCGGCCCTGCTGTCCCGCACCATGGGCGGCCAGGCGGTCAAGGTGGTGTGGACCCGCGAGGACGACATCCAGCACGGCTTCTACCACTCCGTGTCCTACCAGCACGTCACGGCCGGTCTGGACAAGAGCGGCAAGGTGGTGGCCTGGCGTCATCGCAGCGTCTCCCCCTCGCTCATGTCCAACTTCATGCCCGATCCGAAGCGCGAGAGCGCCCTGGAACTGGGCCTGGGCCTGATCGACACGCCGTTCAACGTCCCGAACCTGCGCCTGGAAACGGGCGAGGCCGTGGCGAAGACCCGGATCGGCTGGTTCCGCTCGGTGAACAACATCCCCCACGCCTTCGCCATGCAGTCCATGGTGGCGGAGCTCGCGGCGGAACTGGGAAAGGATCCGAAGGACTTCCTGCTGGAGATGATCGGGCCGGCCCGCATCGTCGACGCCCGCAAGGCCACCACGCAGGAACTGTGGAACTACGGCGATCCCTGGGACACCTACCCGATCGACACCGGTCGCCTGCGTGCCGTGGTCGAGCGCGCCGCGAAAGAAGCCGGCTGGGGCAAGAAGCTCCCGCCGGGACAGGGTCTGGGCATCGCCTGCCAGCGCAGCTTCCTGTCCTATGTCGCCACGGTGGTGCACGTGGCGGTGGACAAGGATGGCACGGTCACCGTGCCGCGCGTCGACACGGCCTTCGACTGCGGCTTCTGCGTGAATCCGGAGCGTGTGCGCTCGCAGGTGGAAGGTGCGTCCGTGATGGGACTGTCCATAGCCAAACTCACCAACATCACCTTCAAGAACGGCCGGGTGCAGCAGAACAACTTCGGTGACTACCGGGTGCTGCGCATCGGTGAGGGTGCCATGAACGTGCACACGCACATCATGCCCCACACCATCGCGACGCCGTCCAGCGGTGTGGGCGAGCCGGGCGTTCCGCCCTTCGCCCCGGCGTTCATCAACGCCATCCACGCCGCTACCGGCAAGCGCATCCGCAACCTGCCGCTCGGTGACCAGCTGAGCGCCTGACCGGACAGGCCGGGGCTCTCCCCCGGCCCGCTCGGACGAGTTCGAGATCGCTTTCAAGCCCGCTCCCTCCGAGCGGGTTTTTTTTGCCCTCGCCGCAAGCATTCGGGGCACACCGGCTCATGCTGGTGCGCGCGATGCTGCGCTGCGCCAGACGGGCTATGATCCGTCGTCCCGCGCGAATGGGTCGGGCGGGCACTGCCAGCCTGAAGGCCCACCACGATGAAGACCATTCGCAGCCTGCTCGTCGCAAACCGCTCCGAAATCGCCATCCGCGTCATGCGGGCCGCCGCCGAGATGGGCATCCGCACCGTGGCGATCTACTCCAACGAAGACCGCTTCGCCCTGCATCGCTTCAAGGCCGACGAGAGCTATCTGGTCGGCGCGGGCCGCAAGCCCATCCAGGCCTATCTTGACATCGAGGACGTGCTGCGCATCGCGCAGGAGGCCGGTGTAGACGCCATCCACCCGGGCTACGGGTTCCTGTCGGAGAACCCGGACTTCGCCGAGGCCTGCGACAAGGCCGGCATCACCTTCATCGGGCCGCGGCCCGAGGTCATGCGCCTGCTCGGCAACAAGGTGGCCGCCCGCGCGCTGGCCGAGAAGATGGGGGTGCCGGTGGTGCCGGCCACGGGGGCCCTGCCGGCTGACTACGACGAGGCGCGGCGCATGGCTGCCGCCGTGGGCTACCCGCTGATGCTCAAGGCGAGCTGGGGCGGTGGCGGACGCGGCATGCGCGTGGTGGAGTCGGAGTCGGAACTGTTCCACAACCTCGAGGTGGCCCGGCGCGAGGCTCTCGCGGCCTTCGGCAACGACGAGGTCTATCTGGAACGACTGGTGCGGCGCGCACGCCACGTCGAAGTCCAGGTCATGGGCGACAAGCATGGCAACCTCGTGCACCTGTTCGAGCGAGACTGCTCGGTGCAGCGGCGCAACCAGAAGGTGGTGGAGCGCGCGCCGGCCCCCTACCTGGACGACACCCGTCGTGCGGAGTTGTGCGAGGCGGCCCTGACGCTGGCCCGTGGCGCGGGCTACACCCACGCGGGAACGGTCGAGTTCCTCATGGATGCCGACACCGGACGCTTCTATTTCATCGAGGTGAACCCGCGCATCCAGGTGGAGCATACGGTCACCGAGCAGATCACGGGCGTCGACATCGTCAAGGCGCAGATCCGCATCAGCGAGGGCGCTCGCATCGGTGATCCCGATGCCTACGTGCCGCGTCAGGAGGATCTCCGCATCAATGGCGCGGCGCTGCAGTGCCGTGTCACCACCGAGGATCCGGAGAACCAGTTCACGCCCGACTACGGACGCATCTCGGTCTATCGCAGCGCCGCCGGCTTCGGCATCCGGCTCGATGCCGGCACGGCCTACAGCGGCGCGGTCATCACCCCGTACTACGACTCCCTGCTGGTGAAGGTGACCTCCTGGGGCCACAACAAGGAGGAGGCGATCGCGCGCATGGACCGCGCCCTGCGCGAGTTCCGCATCCGCGGCGTGTCCAGCAACCTGCAGTTCCTGGAGAACGTCATCCGCCACCCGCAGTTCGTCAGCGGGGAGTGCATCACCCGCTTCATCGACGAGACTCCGGAGCTGTTCCGCTTCGGTCAGCGGCGCGACCGTGCCACCAAGCTGCTCGGCTTCATCGGTGACGTCGCGGTGAACGGCAACGCCGAGATGAAGGGGCGCCGGCGCGAGCAGGCCCCTTCCCCGCCGGCACAGCTGCCGCGGGGGCGGCTGGCGACCGCGGTGCCGCCCGGCTCGCGTGATCGCCTGAAGGCGCTCGGGGCCGAGGGTTTCGCCGAGTGGATGAAGTCCGAGCAGCGCGTGCTGCTCACCGACACCACGATGCGCGACGCGCACCAGTCGCTGTTCGCCACGCGCATGCGCACCCACGACATGCTGCCGATCGCCCCGTGGTACGCGCGACTCGCGCCGGGGCTGTTGTCGCTGGAATGCTGGGGAGGGGCCACCTTCGACGTCGCGCTGCGCTTCCTCAAGGAGGACCCCTGGCAGCGCCTTGCACTGCTGCGCCAGGCTATCCCGAATGTCTGCTTCCAGATGCTGCTGCGCTCCTCCAACGCCGTGGGCTACACGAATTACCCGGACAACGTGGTGCGCTACTTCGTGCAGCAGGCGGCGAAGCAGGGCATCGACATCTTCCGCGTGTTCGATTCGCTCAACTGGGTGGAGAACATGCGTGTCGCGATCGACGCCGTGCGCGAGACCGGGGCGGTGTGCGAGGCGGCCATCTGCTACACCGGCGACCTCTTCGATGCCTCGCGTCCGAAATACAACCTCAGGTACTACGTCGACATGGCCAAGGCGCTGGAGCGCGCCGGCGCCCACGTGCTGGGCATCAAGGACATGGCCGGCGTGTGCCGCCCGCGCGCCGCGCGCGCGCTGGTGAGGGCCCTGAAGGAGGAGGTCGGCCTGCCGATTCACTTCCACACCCACGACACCAGCGGCATCGGCGCCGCCAGCATCCTGGCGGCCATCGAGGCTGGCGTGGACGCCGTCGATGGCGCCCTGGACGCGATGAGCGGCCTCACCTCCCAGCCCAACCTGGGCTCGGTGGTCGCGGCACTCGAGGGCACGGAGCGCGCACCGGATGTCGAGCTCGAGGCGCTGAAGTCGCTGTCCACCTACTGGGAGGGCGTGCGCCGGCACTACGCGCCGTTCGAGGCAGACATGCGTGCCGGCACCTCCGACGTGTACCTGCACGAAATGCCTGGCGGGCAGTACACCAACCTGCGCGAGCAGGCCCGGGCGATGGGGCTGGACCATCGCTGGCCCGAGGTCTCGCGTGCCTATGCCAAGGTGAACCGGATGTTCGGCGACATCGTCAAGGTGACGCCCACCTCCAAGGTGGTGGGAGATATGGCGCTGTTCATGGTGGCCAACGACCTCTCCCCGGAGAACGTGCTCGACCCCGAGCGCGAGATCGCCTTCCCCGAGTCGGTGGTGTCCATGTTGCGCGGCGAACTCGGCTTCCCGGTCGATGGCTTCCCCGAGGACATCACCCGGCGCGTGCTCAAGGGCGAGCAGCCCATCCAGGGGCGCGCGGCCGCCTACCTGCCGCCGGCTGAGCTCGAGGCCGTGCGGGCGCAGGGCGAGCAGGCTGCCGGGCGCAAGCTCGGCGACACCGACCTCGCGTCCTACCTGATGTACCCCAAGGTGTTCGTCGACTTCGCGCGTCACCTGCGCCAGTTCGACGACGTCTCCACCATCCCGACCCCGGTGTTCTTCAACGGCATGCGCGACGGCGACGAGGTGGCGGTGGATATCGACCGGGGGAAGACCCTGGTGATCCGGCTCCAGGGGCGCACCGACATGGACGAGGAAGGGCAGGTCCGCCTGTTCTTCGAGCTCAACGGGCAGGCCCGGGTGGTGCGTGTGCCGAAGGCCGGTGTGGCCTCGTCGGTGAAGCAGCGGCTCAAGGTGGAGGACGGCAACGTCAACCACATCGGGGCGCCGATGCCGGGTAGCGTGGTGCTGGTGCCGGTCAAGCCAGGCCAGGCCGTGAAGAAAGGCGACCCCCTGGTGTCCATCGAGGCAATGAAGATGGAGAGCGTGATCCGCGCCGAGCGCGACTGCCACGTCAAGGCAGTGCACGTGAAGGCCGGTGAGGCCGTGACGGCCAAGGACCTGCTGCTGGAACTGCAGTGACCGCACCCGGATCCTGACCCCTCGCAGGGCTAGAGAGGCGGTTCCGGGCGGTCCCGGTCCGGCTGCCGCGACGTCGGCAACCGGACCGCGGGCGCCAGCCTCCCGGGCGGGCATATCAAGGCGATGGCCTGGCAGGTCGTAAACTTGGTGTCCTTGAACCGGCACGAACGAGGTGCCGACACCTGTTTTGCGGAAAACACCAGGTAAGAAAGCGTGCAGCCATCCGAGTCCCGAGCGTCAGATCCCGCCACCGACGACCCCGCGTCCGCGGCGGAGGCGGGCCTTGGCTGGATAAGCGGCAGCGTGCGCCACATCGGCGCGCGGCTGGTCGCTTCGCCCCGGCTCCTGCCCGTGCTCGCAGGACTGCTCATCGTCGTGCTGCTTGCGATCATCGGCAGCACAGTCTGGGCGAGCCGCAATCATTATCTGGAGATAGCGGCGCGCACCTCGCACAACCTGTCCGAGTCGCTGCAGAACCAGACCGTGCACGCCATCGGCGGGGTGGATGCCATCCTGGCTGGCATCGCCGACCTGTGGTCACTGGCGCCTCCCGACCGCCTG
>JBILUV010000151.1:0-8668 GCA_044370825.1 Burkholderiales bacterium
GTTGCAGGTGGAACTCGGGCTGGAGCGTCTGGGCGGAGCCAGCCTCGAGTTGCTGCAGCGCGTCACCCGGGATGGCGAAGTGCTGGTTTCCGCGCAGGTTCGGCTTGCCTGCGTGGATGCCGCCGGCCTGCGGCCGGCGCGAATCCCTCCCGCGCTGCGCGAGCGGCTGGGAACCCACGGCCGGACGCGATCCGGCATGACAACCACGACGACTGCGACCACATGCCCAACATAACCACCGATCTGTCCATCGTCCATCTCGTGACCAACGCCAGCCTGACCGTGCAACTGGTCATGCTTCTGCTGCTGGCCGTGTCGCTCTGCTCCTGGGTGTTCATCTTCCAGAAGATGTTCGGCATTCGCGCCGCCCGGCGACAGACCGAGGAGTTCGAGAAGGGCTTCCGCAATGCCCAGACCGGGGCCGACCTCAACGCACTTCTGCAACGCTCGGCCGCCAACGGCGACCGGGCCAGCAGCATCGAGCGCATCTGTCTGGCGGGCTACCGTGAGTTCGCCCGCCTCCGACGCCAGCCGGGTCAGAGCACCGCGAGCGTGATGGACGGTGTGCGCCGCGCCATGAGAGCCACCTACCAGCGGGAGATGGATCAGGTGGAGGCCTACCTGAACTTCCTGGCCACCGTCGGCTCCGTCAGCCCCTACGTCGGCCTGTTCGGTACAGTGTGGGGGATCATGAATTCCTTCCGCGGTCTGGCCAACGTCGGCCAGGCGACGCTGGCCAATGTCGCGCCCGGCATCGCCGAGGCGCTGGTTGCAACGGCCATCGGCCTGTTCGCCGCCATACCAGCCGTCATCGCCTTCAACCACTTCTCCCGCGACGTCGACCGACTCGCCAACCGCTTCGAGAGCCTGATGGAGGAGTTCCAGAACCTGCTGCTGCGGGCGCCGCAGACCTGAGGCACCGTCTCTGACCGGCCCTCATCACGGCATGCTCCGACCACCTCCGAGGCTCCCTTCCCCATGAATACGAGCTCGCGCCGCAAGCGGTTCCAGACCATGAGCCAGATCAACGTCGTGCCCTACATCGACGTGATGCTGGTGCTGCTGGTGATCTTCATGGTGACCGCGCCGATGATGAATCCCGGTCTGGTGGAACTGCCCCCGGTGGGCAAGTCCACCACCCCGCCGGCCCAGCCCATCGAGGTATCCATCAAGGCCAGTGGCCAACTCGTGATCATCGATCGCGACGCCGGCGGGTCGGCGCGTTCGGTCTCCGAGGAAGAGCTGGTGCAGTCTCTGAAGACCGCGCTCGCAGTGAAGCCCGATCGGCCGGTGGTCATCGGCGCCGATCGGCGGGTCGAGTACGGCCGCGTCATGAAGATCATGGACATGCTGCAGAGCGAGGGGGTCTCGCGGGTGGGCTTGCTGACGCGGCCGAGGACCAACTGATGCGCCTGGCACTGCGCCGCCCGGAGTTCTTGATTTCCGGGCTGCTGGCGGTCGCCGTGCACCTGGGCCTGATCGGTTTCCTCGTGGTCGGCGTGTCCTGGCAAAGGACGCCCCCCCGGAAGTTCACCGTGGAGCTCTGGCGCGAGTTGCCGCGCAACGTCCCCGTCGCCGCAACCCCCCCCCGGGTACAGACGGCGTCAGTGCCCGCACCCGAACCCGAATCAAGGCCGGAACCTAAACCTGAGCGCAAGCCGGAACCAAAGCCGGAACCGAGGCCCGAGCCCGCGTCTGCGCCGAAACCAGCAGCGCCTGCCGTCAAGCCTGTGCCGGCCGAGCCGGAGTCCAAGCCGCCCGCGGAGCGGGCGCCGGCGCCTCCCCGGGCTCCCGCCGCTCCCAAGCCACCGGCCATCGCTGCCACCCCTGTGCCCGAGACGGTCGACGCCGAAGCACGGCTGCGTGAGCGCGAGGCGAAGGAGGCGCGGGAACTGGAGGAGCGCCAGAAACGCGAGGAGCGCCGCCGGGTGGAGCAGTCACTGCGTGAGGAGGCGACGCGGCGTCGGGCCGAGGAGGCTGACCGCCAGCGCGAGGAGGACGTCCGCCGTCGGGCCGACGAGGCCCAGCGCGAGGCCGAGCAGCGCCGGATGCGGGAGGCCGTGCAGCGCCAGCGTCAGATCGCGGATGAGCAGCGTGCCGCCGCGGAGCGTGTCGAGATAGAGAAGTACGCCCAGATGCAGGCAGCCATCAAGGCGCAGAAGCAGATCGACGACTACCGCATGCGCATCCAGATCGCCATCCGGGACAAGGTGATGCTGCCTCCGGGCATCGACAGCAAGCTCGAGGCCGTGTTCGATGTCGGCCTGGTGCGCTCGGGCACGGTGCACAGGATGAAGCTGATCAAGCCCAGTGGTGCGCCCGCCTACGATCGGGCGGTTGAACGCGCCATCGAACTGGCCCAGCCCCTGCCGGTACCCGAGGACATGGAGTTGTTCCAGCAGGTGCGCGATCTGACGCTGGTCTTCCGGCCCAACGAATGACACGGCGCGGCAGATGACAAAGATCAGGCGCCGGACCCGTATAATCGCGACCCATGCCAATTATGCCGAATGCGTTTCCTGAGGATACGGGTCGTCGCGCCGCGCTGCGCGGGGCGGCCATTGCATTGTGCATGCCCGGGTTGTCGTCGGCTGCCCTGACCATCGAGATCATCGGCGGCAGCAGCAACCAGATCCCCATCACCATCCTGCCCTTCGGCAACGAGGAGCGGCATGCCGACCGTGTGAGCCGGGTGGTACTCGCCGACCTCATGAGAAGCGGGTGGCTTCGCAATCAGGAAGCCGGCGGCCTGCCGCGCATCCCGACCGAGCCGGAGGAAGTCGAGTGGCGCGAGTTCGGCAGCCGGGGGTTGACCAATGTGGTCATCGGCAATGTCGTGGAGCGCTCGGACGGTCGCCTGGCGGTACGGTTCCGACTCATGGATGTGGGCCGCCAAAGCCAGCGCCTCGGCTTCGCTTACACCGTCACGCCCAACCAGCTGCGGGCCACTGCGCATCGCATCGCCGACGCCATCTACCAGGAACTGACCGGCGAGCCTGGTGTGTTCTCGACCCGGATCTGCTATGTGGTCAAGGGCGAGGAGCGGTTCGAATTGCAGGTGGCCGATGCCGATGGCGGCAACGCCGATTTCATCCTTGCCCACCGCGAGCCCATCATCTCTCCGGCGTGGTCACCGGACGGCTCACGCATCGCGTACGTGTCCTTCGAGCGCCGCAAGCCCATCGTTTTCGTGCACTCTCTGGCGGACGGCTCCCGTTCGGTGCTGGCGAATTTCGAGGGTGCCAACAGTTCTCCGTCCTGGTCCCCCGACGGTACCCGCCTGGCTCTGACGCTCACGCGGGATGGCGTGGCCCAGTTGTACGTGGTCAATCTCGACGGATCCGGGCTCATGCGGCTCACCAACAGCCAGTCGATCGACACGGAAGCGCATTGGTCGCCAGACGGGCGTACCCTGCTGTTCACCTCCGACCGTGGCGGGAGCCCCCAGATCTATCGCATGTCGAGCGCGGGCGGGCCCGCGGAGCGCGTCACCTTCGAGGGGTCATACAATGTCACCCCGCGCTGGAGTCCGGACGGCCGCACTTTTTGCTTCATTCAGCGCAATTCCGGGCGTTATAACGTCGCGATACAGGAAGTCGGGAGCCGCGAGGCGGTTCTGCTCACCGAGGGCCGGAACGATTCCTCGCCGACTTTCGCGCCGAATGGCAGGATGATTCTTTACGCATCGGAGCACAACAAGCGCGGCGTGCTGGCAGCTGTCTCCCGGGATGGCCGCATCAAGCAGCGCTTTACGGATTCGGGCGGCAACATCCGTGAGCCGGCCTGGGGTCCCATTATCAAGTCTCGGTAACAAGGAGCGATTGACCATGAAAAAGCTCGTCCTTTTGATGCTCGCCGGTCTGCTGGTGACCGGTTGCGCTGGTACGCAGGATCTCGGAGACCAGGATTCGGCGGCGGTCGAACAGCGCGACCTGCTCGAGACGCAGCGCAAGGCCGAGGAGGAGGAGACACGCCGCCGCGCCCAGGCCGCTCGCGAGCAGGAAGAGCTCAACCGCAAGCTCGACGAGCAGCGCCGAAAGGATCAGGAGGCCGCGGCCAAGGCACAGCAGGAGGCCGAGATTCGAGCCCTGAAGGATCGGGATCTGCCGGGCGCCTCGCTCGGAGACGCCAAGTCCCAGCTCAAGGATCCCGCCAGCATGGTGTCGAAGCGGAGCATCTATTATGAATTCGACCGCTACGACATCCTCACGGAGTTCGCGCCCATGGTCGAGGCGCATGCCAATCTGCTCCGGGAAAACGCCGACCTGCGCGTGCGCATCGAAGGAAACTGCGACGAGCGCGGTTCCACGGAGTACAACCTGGCCCTCGGTCAGCGACGCGCCGACAGCGTGAAGAAGGCCCTCACCGTGCTGGGCGTTCCCGCGGGCCGCGTCGAAGCCGTAAGCTATGGGGAAGAGAAACCCAAGGCGAAGGGCCAGGATGAGGATTCGTATGCGGAAAACAGACGCAGTGACATCTTGTACCCCGGCAACGACTGAGCCGCGGCGGAAGGCGGCCATGCGCGCCGCAATGGCGGGGCTCGCCCTTGCGGCGGGCCTCGTCGTTTCATGCGAAGCCCTTGCCCAGGCCACCACCAAGCCTGCGCCTGGCGCGACCGACCAGGGGCGGGTGCTGCTCGACACCCTCAATCAGGTCGATGCGCTTGGTCGACAGGTCAGGGAATTGCGTGGCCAGGTCGAGGATACCGGCCACCGCGTCGATCAGGTGAGGGACGGTCTTCAGAAGGCCGACAAGCGCCAGGGCGAACTCTACGGCGACACCGATTCGCGTCTGCGCCGGCTGGAACAGGCTGTCAAGGAAGAGGCCACGGAGAGACGCAAAATCCAGGGGCAGTTGACCGACCTCGAACTGCGGCTGAAAAAGCTCGAGGCCGACCTCGACGTGCAGATGCGGAAGTTCGAAGCGGACGTGGAGGCGCGAATTCGACGCCTGGAGAGCGCCGGTGCGGCGGCAGGTGCAGGCGCCGGTGAAGGCGAGACGAAGCCGCGCCGGGGTGCCGAGGCCCCGGGCGAGGGCGGTACCCCGCGCTCAGCAGCGGAGTCTGTTCCGGGCGCTGCCGCGTCTCAGGGTACGGCGCCGGTAACGGCCGGGCTGGCCAGCCAGGTCGGCGCTGCGCCTCCCGCGCCGGCGGCACAGGCCGCCATGTCCGGGGCCACGACGCCCGGTGTGGGCGTCGAACCGCTCAATCCGAGCAAGGCCTACGAGTTCGCCCTGGGGCGCCAGCGCGCCGGCGACGCGCAGGGCGCCATCCAGGGTTTCCTCGGCTTCCTGCGGCAGTATCCCAAACACGAACTCGCTCCGAACGCCCAGTATTGGCTGGGCGAGGCCTACCTCAAGGCGGGTGAGTTCGGCAACGCCATAGCCGCGCAGCAGAAGCTGATGCAGTCTTTTCCGGACCACCTCAAGATTCCGGACTCCATGCTCATTCTGTCGGGTGCCCAGGTCGGCGGTGGGGACGTGGCAGCGGCACGTAAAACCCTCGAGGAGTTGATCGCGCGGTATCCCCTTTCGGAGTCCGCAGACAAGGCGAAGCAGCGGCTGGCCCGCCTGAAGTGACCACGATGGCGCACACGAAGGGTCCGGCGGTGGTTCTGCTCTCGGGGGGGCTGGATTCGGCGACGGTCCTGGCGATGGCTCGCGCCGATGGCTTCGATTGCCACGCACTGTCGGTCCGATACGGCCAACGCCACAGCGCGGAGTTGGACGCTGCGGCGCGTGTCGCCGCCCAGGTGGGTGCGGCCTCCCACCGCGTTGTCGACGTGGACCTGCGCGCTTTCGGCGGCTCGGCCCTGACCGATGATGATGTCGAGGTGCCGACCACCGGACCGGTCCCCGGCACCATTCCGGTGACCTACGTGCCCGCGCGCAACACCATCATGCTTTCCCTGGCGTTGGGCTACGCCGAGGTCCGGCAGGCCATGGATCTGTTCTACGGTGCCAACGCGGTCGACTACTCCGGGTATCCCGACTGCCGGCCGGCCTTTGTCGAGGCCTTCGAGGCTCTGGCCAACCTCGCCACGCGCGCAGGGGTGGAGGGTCATCGGCTGCGTGTCCACGCGCCCATCATCGCACTCTCGAAGTCGGACATCATCCGCGCGGGCGCGAAACTCGGCGTGGATTTTTCCCTGACCATCTCCTGTTACCAGGCTACACCCGATGCGGTGGCCTGCGGGGCCTGCGACGCGTGCGTCATCCGACGCGCGGGTTTCGCGGAAGCGGGTCTGCCCGACCCGACCCGCTACGCCTGACCCGGGCATCGAGGCTGGCAGGGGGATGGGCATGACCGATGGGATCGCGGCAGTGGAACGGCTTGCCACTCTGGTTCCGCTCGGCGGTTTTGTGCTGGCCCTGGTTTTCGGGGCGGTAGCCCAACGCTCGGGATTTTGCACCATGGGTGCGATCTCGGACCTCGTGCTGATGGGCGATGGTCGCCGACTGCGCGCCTGGGTGCTGGCCATCGCAGTGGCCATCGCCGGGACGCAGACCCTGCACCTGGCCGGGGTGGTCGATCTGGGGCGCTCGATGTACGCCGGGCCCCGGCTGCCCTGGCTTTCCCACCTGGTGGGGGGCGCCTGTTTCGGCGTCGGCATGACCCTGGCCTCGGGTTGCGGCGCGCGCAACTTGATCCGACTGGGTGGGGGCAACCTCAAGTCAGCCGTGGTACTGCTCGTGATGGCGGTGTGCGGCTACATGACGCTCAAGGGGCTGCTGGCGGTCCCGAGAACCGTATGGCTCGACCGATGGGCGGTGGCGCTGCCAACCGGGCAGGATCTGCCCGGTCTTCTGGGTGAGGCATCCCGGCCCTGGCTGGCGGGGCTGGTATCCGGCGGGCTCGCACTCTGGTGCCTGGCCGATCGCGGATTCCGGACATCCTCGTTGAGCATCCTGACCGCTGGCCCGATCGGGCTCCTCGTGGCGGGCGGCTGGGCGCTGACGGGGGGGGTCGGGTTCGTACCCGAGCATCCCGAGACGCTGGAGCAGGTTTTCGTCGGCACCAACAGCCACCGTCCGGAGTCCTTCACCTATGTCGCGCCTCTCGCCTATGGTCTCGAGTTGCTGATGCTCTGGACCGATGCCTCGCTGCGGGTGACCTTCGGCATCGCCACCATGGCGGGCACTGTTTTCGGTGCCCTGGGCGCGGCACTCCTAACGCGCCGTTTCCGCTGGGAGGCATTTTCCTCCACCGGGGATCTCGGACGACACCTCCTCGGGGCATCACTCATGGGCTTCGGCGGCGTCACCGCACTTGGCTGCACGGTCGGCCAGGGCATCAGCGGGATATCCGTGCTCTCGGTCGGTGCCCTGCTGACCGTCGCCGGGATCGTCGTCGGATGCGTCAGCACGCTGCGCGTTCTGGAGGCCCGGGCGTGATCGCGGTCTGGCGTGGCATCGCCCGCCGGCAGGTCATGCGCAGGGACTGGATGCGGGCTCCCGCAGCCGCTGGCGGTCTCTCCACCGCCGTTGCCCGGCCTGACCGGACCCCGGGGTCCGGTGGATCAGCGGCGGGTAAGCCCAGCGTTGACACCTCGAGGCCCGGAACCTAGAATTCGGCCTCCTTTTTGGGTGGTTAGCTCAGTCGGTAGAGCAGCGGACTTTTAATCCGTTGGTCGCGAGTTCGAATCTCGCACCACCTACCAGATTTCACCGGACGCCGGCTTCGCGCGCCGGGTTCCCCGGGGTCCGGGCCGTTAGCTCAGCTGGTAGAGCAGTGGACTCTTAATCCATTGGTCGTAGGTTCGAATCCTACACGGCCTACCATGACACTCCGTCGCGGGTGCGGCCGGCCTCGAGCATGGTGCTCCCATGGAACGCTTGCTTCCATCTGCCCCGCTGCGTAGTCTCCAGTCGTGGCAGGTCGGTCAGCAACGCATCCGGGCTTTGCCGCACCCCCTCCTGTTGCCAACCCGACTCCGGTGAATGCCATGCGCTATGGGTCCGTCGTCCACGAAGGTTTGGAACAGGCCGTCGTGCTGCTCCAGGAAGGCGCGGTTCTGGTGTCCGACATCAATGCTGCCCTTGGCCGCGCCTGGCCGACGGATCTTTTTGCGCTGATTGCCCAGAGGCTGCCACCGGCGCTGGTGGACGACGCCCGTGCCTGCAGACACCGGCGCGATCCAGCCTCCATGCGCTTCGCGCCCTTGTACCGGCATCCGCGCAAGATCTGGGGTATCGGGCTGAATTACCGTGACCACGCTGCGGATCTGAACGCGGTGCATCCGGACGAGCCGGCGTCATTCATCAAGGGCGATCAGACCATCATCGGACCGGGTGACGCCATCGAATTACCGCCCGAGTCATCGCGGGTGACGGCCGAGGCCGAACTGGGTGTGATCATCGGCCGCACCTGCCGGCGCATCCGGGAGGCCGATGTCACGGAATACATCGCAGGCTATTGCCTTATCCTCGACATGACAGCCGAGGACATCCTGCAGAAAAATCCGCGTTATCTCACGCGGTCCAAGAATTTCGACACATTTTTTTCTTTCGGTCCGGAACTCATTACGCCCGATGAAGTTCCGGACGTGCTTTCGCTGACGGTCGGGACCTGGAAAAACGGCCAATTGCACCGCGAGAACGTGGTCAGCAACATGCAATTCCCGCCCCACCATCTGGTGGCCTTTCATTAGCATGTGATGACCTTGCATCC
>JBILUV010000152.1:0-8641 GCA_044370825.1 Burkholderiales bacterium
TGGTGTTTTGTCGCGCTCGCCGGGTCGGCCCCCGCGCTGCGCAGCGCGTGGCGGATGAACACGAACACGGCGAGCAGCACACCGGTGGCCAGGGCGGTGACCATGGCCACCAGACTCTTCTTGGGTTTGGATTTGCGCTCTGGCGGTAGCGCCGGGTCCACCACCTGCAGCACGGCGCCTTCCTTGGCTTCATCCAGGCGGGCAACCTCGTATTGCTTTGCCATGAGCTCGAATAGCATTTCCTGGTACTTGAACTCGCGGTAGCGGGTGATGTACTCAGCTCCACTACCGGTGGCTGAGACGGTGTCACTGCGCTGCGCCCGCGCCAGTTGGCCGCGAAGGGCTTCGAGCTCGCGCTCGGTCTGACGAAGCTCCGGGTTGGAGTCAGTCATGGAGCCCCGCATGGCGCTCACTCTCACCTCTGTAGTGGTGACCAAGGCCTTGAGGCGAGCCAGCGGCTCGAGCGCTGACTGGGGAGTGGTCTTGAGCACAGCCTCGCTGACGCCTCCGGCACGAAGCGCAATCTCGGCTTTGGTCAGGTCGTCCTTTGACTGCTTCAGCTGTTTCTCGAAAAACATCCTGCGGCGGCCGGCCTCGGTGACGGCGATGCGCGCCATCATCTGCTCCAGTTGGGCTACGTAGGCGTTGGCGATGTCGGCGGCGCGCCGGGGGTCGTGGTCATCGACCTCGACAGTGATCAGCCCGTCCTTGCCCGCCGAAATACGGCTGCGCTTCTCGAGGGTCTTGCGGGTGGTTTCCTGGAAGTTCTCTTCGTACACCTTCTGGAGATCAAATTTGCCCAAAAGCTGGTCGGCTATCGTGCGACTTTTGAGCATAGCAACATAAGTGTCAGCCGGGTTCTTTATGCCGGCGATCGCGCCTGCGGCGCCGCCGAGGGCACCCATGCTGCCCAGTTGGCTGGCAAGCATGGCCGCAGCACTTTGCTGTTGCTGGGGCGTCATGATGGAGGTCTTGGCCGTGAAGGTCGGTGGGATGAGGAAGCTGACGCCCAGAGCGACAAGGCCGGCGGCCAGGGGGCCGAAGATCAGCAGTTTCCAGTTCTCGGCAAGGACCAGGGCGAGATCGAGCAGACTGATCTCGTCGTCTTCTTCCAGTGGTGCGCTATCGGACATCGGGTCGGGCTGCATCAAGCGAGCTTGAGTGGGTCTGGGCCGGCTCATGCCGGGCGGATACGCAATAATCGGTCAAAAATGCCAAAGGCTTAGCCGATAATAGGGGTGTTCGAGCTCCTTGTGGGAAGCGACATGTCGTTTTTGAAATGTTTGGCCAGCGGTATCTGCTTGGCTCTGGTGGCTGCTTCGGCTTTTGGTCAGACGCGGGCGGAGATGGAGGCGCTGGGCCTCGGCGCCGGTCTTCCCCCAGGCGCGGGTGCTGCGGCCGGCGGCTCATCTCCGGGAGGTGTTGCCACGACGATGCCCGGCACTTCTGGCGTGCCGTTGATCACCAATACGGAGCGATCCGCTCCCGCAGTTCCTCGGCCCCCAGTGCCAGAGATGCAGTCCGTGGCGCCGGTCAGGCCCGCTCCGCCCGCAAGCACCAGCTTCCGCGCCTTCCTGGCGGGAGCCATGGGGCTGGACCTCCCCGTGTTTGGCGCTCAGCTATTCGAGGGTGTGCCCACGACCTTCTCGCCGCTGGACAACGTGCCTGTCACGCCAGACTACGTGCTCGGCCCGGGGGATGAGATCGTCATCCGCGGCTGGGGCGCGGTGGATATCGACTATCGGGCGGTGGTGGATCGCACCGGTGCCATCAGCATCCCGCGGGTGGGGGTGGTGCAGGTGGCGGGGGTGCGCTACCAGAGCCTGCCGGACCACATCCGCCGTGCGGTGGGGCGGGTGTTCCGCAACTTCGAGCTCACGGCCACGCTGGGGCAGCTGCGCTCCATCCAGATCTACGTGGTGGGGCAGGCGCGGCGGCCTGGGGCCTACACGGTGAGTTCGCTCAGTACCCTGGTCAACGCGGTGTTCGCGGCTGGCGGGCCGGGGCCCACGGGCACCATGCGGCGGGTGGAGCTCAAGCGCGGCGGCAAGGTGGTGAGCCGTTTCGATCTCTACGATCTGCTGGTCAGCGGGGACAAGAGCCTGGACGTGCAGCTGCTGCCTGGGGACGTGATCTTCTTCCCCACGGTCGGGCCGCTGGTGGCGGTGGCCGGTAGTGTGAACTCACCCGCGGTGTTCGAGCTCAAGCGCGGCGAGACCCTCGCTGACGTGCTGGGCTTTGCGGGTGGCCTGTCGTCCATGGCGGAGGGGCGCCGGGTGACTGTGGAGCGGGTGCACGCCCGGCAGGTGCGCAAGGTGGACGAGTTCAGCCTCGACGGCGCCGGCATGGCGCGGGCGCTGGCCGATGGCGACGTGGTGACGGTGTATTCCATCGTCCCGCGCATGGACAACTCCGTCAGTCTGCGGGGCAACGTGGCGCAACCGGCGCACATGCCGTGGCGTGCCGGCATGCGGGTGCGCGACCTCATCCCCGAGCGCGCGGCGCTGCTGTCCCGCTCGTACTGGGTCGGGCGCACCCGGCTGGCACCCGTGCAGCGGAGCGAGGCTCCGGACCAGCGGGCCGAGGCCATCGAGCGGCGCACGGCAGACGAGCTGCGCCCGCCCCAGGGCGAGGTCAACTGGGACTACGCCGTGATCGAGCGCATCAACCCGACCGATTACTCCACCTCGCTGGTGCCCTTCCACCTCGGCAAGGCGGTCATCGAGGGCGACCCTGAGCAGAACCTCCTGCTCGAGCCCGGCGACGTGGTGACCATCTTTTCCAAGTCGGACGTACGTGTGCCGACTGCGCACCAGACCCGTTACGTCCGTCTGGAGGGGGAGATGGGTCAGGCGGGCGTGTTCCAGGTGCAGCCGGGGGAGACCCTGCGCCAGCTGGTACGCCGCGTGGGTGGGCTGTCGCCCAACGCCTACCTGTTCGCTGCCGAGTTGAACCGCGAGTCGACGCGCAAGATGCAGCAGGAGAAGCTCGACGCCGCGGCCGATCGCCTCGAGCGCGAGGCGCAGCGGGTGGTCGCGAGCCAGGTGCAGAACGCCCTCAGCCCGGCGGACGCCCAGGCAGCACAGGCGCAGGCTGGAGCGCAGATGGCCCTCATTGCCAAGCTGCGCAACCTCAAGGCGGCCGGCCGCATCGTGCTCGAGGTGCCGCCCGGCGGGCGTGACGTGAAGGACCTGCCGGATATCCCTCTCGAGGATGGTGATCGATTCTACGTGCCGCCGATTCCCTCTACAGTTTCCGTCTTCGGTGCCGTATACAACGAAAATGCCTTCCTGCATAAGGGCGGGAAGAAGACGGACGACTACCTGCGTCAGGCGGGCGGGCCCACCAAGGATGCCGACGATGACGCGATGTACGTGATCCGCGCCGACGGGTCGGTGGTGAGCAAGAGCCAGGGCAGCGTGTTCAGTGCCAACGGCCGCCTGGCCAGCCTGAAGATGATGCCGGGCGACGCCCTTGTGGTGCCGGAAAAACTGGACCGCACGGAGTTCCGCCGCGCCCTGAGGGACTGGACGCAGATCTTCTCGCAGTTCGGCCTGGGTGTTGCTGCACTGCGTGTGCTGAAGGGTTTGTGATGTGTGACAACGCATGAACGTTGCATAATCAGGGCATTGAGAGTACCTTCCAATTTGTCAAATCAATCGCGGCGTGAGTCCGTTCGGGGGATAAGCATGAAAGTACGCATCGCTTCGTTGTTCGTCGCACTGCTCGCCGGAGGGGCGCTGGTGGCCCAAGCCGCACCCCTGAGCGAGATCCTCAAGAAGACGCCCGCCGGAACGAATGCTGCCCCGGTTGCTGGAGGGGGCGCTGTCACCACCGCTGCCGTCGCCGGCGCTGCCGTTGTGGCGGGTGGCATCGCTGCCGCCGCCAGCAATGACGAGACCACGAGCACCACGGGCACAACGGGTACCGTAGCCCCGTAAGCGATTCCTGGCCGGTGCTCTGATGCCGGCCTGTTACAAGACCCCGCCGTCCATGACTGCGGGGTTTTTGTTTTTCTGGCGTCCGGGTGATGCTGCATCCCCCGACGCATTAGCGGGTTTTGGTGGAATAATCATGCCACGGGCATCGACCACGACCCGTCGGCCTCGATGACCGTCCTTCGAAAACTCTGCCTTACCTGCGTAAGCCTGTCGCTGACAGCCTGCACCTCCAGCGGCTCCGCCATCTGGGACAGCATCCGCGGCGCTGTGCGCCCCAGGTCTCCGGTGGACCAGTCCACACTCAGTCGCGACGTGTCTTACCTGCGCCTGCTTGTGGACGGGCGTGAGGTTTACCCCGCGCTGGGCTACATAGACCCGCAGCCCCGGGGCGCGGTCGAGGTCTGGTACAGCGCTGGGCGGGAGGTGCTGCGCCTCCAGGGTGGGCGGGTGGCGGGTACAGCCGGCCTGCTCACCGAGTGGCGGCAGGTCGTTCTGCCCGAGTTCCCCACCTGGCGGGCCATGGCGGGTGGACACCGCTGGACGCGGGTGCGCGATGTGATGCCAGGCTACCGCATGGGGGTGACTGACACGCTCGAAGTGCGCGGCATCCCCGCGCCGCCGGACGTGAAGCTGACGGGTTTCGAAGGTGTCGCCCTGGTCTGGTTCGAGGAGCGGGCCGAGACCGCGCCCGCAGACCCGATCCTGCGCCTGCCGCCTGCCCGCTACGCCGTGCACGTCGACGAGGACGGCACCGAGACCGTGGTCTACGGCGAGCAGTGCCTCGCCGCGGACCTCTGCTTCACTTGGCAGCTGTGGCCGACCTCGTGATGCCGCGGCGCGGCATCACGCCGGGGTTTGCCCTGGCGCCTCTGGCCCTCGCGCTGGCCCTCGCCCTGCGGGCTGCGCCGGCCGGTGCTGCCGAGGTGGCCGCACCCGCCAACCCGCCCCGCCTGAGCGACTGGCTGCTGGCCCGCCCGGCCCGCCCCGCCGACTATCCGCTGGGCCTGTCCTGGCAGGTGCCGGGCGAGCAGCCGCCGCAGGAGACCCGCTGGCGCGCCCTGCTGGAGGACGTCGAGGACGGCCTGCCCGAGGTGGCCCGGGCGGCGCGGGTGCGCATGCTCAACCTGCTGCGCGGGCTGCCGCCCACCGGCCGTGTGCCGGTGGCGATGGCCGATGCTCGCTGGCTGCAGGCCAACCCCGAGCGGGACCCGGTGCTGCGTGCCGGCCATTCGGTGGTGATGCCGGCGCGGCCGCGCACGGTCACCGTGATCAACGGCCGTGGCGAGCGCTGTGCCCTGCCGCACCGCCCGGGCTACGAGGCCCGCGCCTACGTGGCGGCCTGCGATCTCTCGTCGGCCAGCCGGGTGGACTGGGCCTGGATCGCCCAACCGGACGGGCGGGTGCAGCGCTTCGGCATCGCGCGGTGGAACCGCCAGGCCCAGGACCAGCCCGCTCCGGGGGCGTGGATCTGGGCGCCGGTGCGGGACGCCGGGTGGAGCGAGGCGTTTTCCGAGCGGCTCGCCGCGCACCTTGCCACCCAGGGCCCGGCCCCGGACGGCGCGGCGCCCGAGGCGGCTGGCGGGCTCTGGCCTGAGGTGCCGACCCGCTCGCGGGATTTCGTGCCCACGGCCAGTGACTGGGGCGGCGTGGGCCTGCTGCAGACGCCGACGGCGCGCATGCACCCGGCTGGCTCCTTCGGCTTGTCGTTCAACCGCACCAACCCTTACCAGCGCATCAACGTCACCGGGCAGCCCTTCGACTGGCTCGAGGCCGGGTTCCGCTACATCGACGTCAGCAATCGGCTCTACGGCCCCACCATCGCCGGCGACCAGAGCTACAAGGACAAGAGCTTCGACTTCAAGATCCGCGTGCTGGAGGAGGGCCCGTGGCGGCCGCAGGTCGCGGTGGGCTCGCGCGATGTGGCGGGCACGGGACTGTTCTCGGGTGAGTACGTCGTGGCCAGCAAGCGCACCGGCAGCTTCGACTGGAGCCTGGGCCTGGGCTGGGGCTACGTGGGCGGGCGGGGCAATCTGCGCAACCCGCTGTCGGTGTTTTCCTCGAAGTTCGACGCGCGCAACAACGTGGTGGGCCAGGGCGGCGATTTCGCCATTAACCAGTACTTCCGCGGCCCCACGTCACTGTTCGGCGGGGTGCAGTGGCAGTCGCCCTGGGAGTCGCTCGTCCTCAAGGCCGAACTCGACGGCAACAACTACCAGCGCGAGCCGCAGGGCAACAACCAGCCCCAGGCCTCGCCCATCAACGTCGGTCTGGTGTACCGCCTGGGCAACTGGGGGGAGTTTGCCCTCGGTTACGAGCGTGGCAACACCCTCATGGCCGGCCTGTCGCTTCGCGGCCAGCTGAACGAGGTGTCGATCCCCAAGTTCGGCGATCCGCCGCGCATCCCGTTCGAGCCCGCCCGCCCCGCCGGAAAACCGGACTGGACGGCCACCAGCCGCGACATCCGCACCCAGGCCGACTGGCAGGTGGGGGCGGTGCAGCAGCGCGGGCGCGAGCTGCAGGTGATCATCGACGACGCAGACGCCCGCTACTGGGGAGAGCGTACCAACCGCGCGGTGTCGGTGCTGCACCGCGACGCCCCGTCCGAGGTGGACCGCTTCCGCGTGGTGCAGCGCCGGCGCGGGCTGCCGGTGTCGGAGGTGGTGGTCGACCGCGACACCTGGGTGGCGGAGCGCAACGAACCCCTGCCGCCGCGGGAGAAGCGCCCGGCCATGATGGCCCGGGGGGCGCCCTACCTGCCCGGCGCGGCGGGGGCGGACCGCGGGCAGCGGCTGTTCGAGAGCAAGCCGTCGCGCTTCGAGGCCGGCCTCGGGCTCACCTACCAGCAGATCCTCGGCGGGCCCGACGGCTTCATCCTCTACCAGCTCGGGCTGGCCGAGCGGGTGAAGCTGCGCCTGGGCGAGAGCACCTGGCTGCAGGGCACCGGCGCCCTGCGGGTGGCGGACAACTACGACAACTTCACCTACACCGCGCCCTCCGACCTGCCGCGGGTGCGCACCTTCCAGCGCGAGTACGCGACCACGGCCCGGGTGACGCTGCCCAATCTCCAGGCCACCCACGTGGGCCAGCTGTCGCAGAACCAGTTCTTCAGTGTCTACGGCGGCTACCTGGAGAGCATGTTCGCCGGTGTGGGGGCGGAGTGGATGTACCGCCCGCACGGCAGCCGCTTCGCACTGGGCGTGGACGTGAACCAGGTGCGGCAGCGCGATTTCGACCAGCACTTCGGCCTGCGCGACTACTCCGCCTTCACCGGCCACGCCACGCTGTACTGGGAGACCGGGTGGAACCAGGTGCAGGCCAACCTCAGCGCCGGGCAGTATCTGGCGAAGGACCGCGGCTTCACGGTGGACGTGTTCCGCACCTTCGACAACGGCACGCGCATGGGTGCCTTCTTCACCATGACCGACGTCTCCAAGCAGCAGTTCGGCGAGGGCAGCTTCGACAAGGGCGTGTACGTCACCATTCCGTTCGATGCCTTCCTGGCGCGCTCGAGCGCCGGTGAGGCCAACCTCACCTGGAGGCCGCTGGTGCGCGACGGCGGCGCGAAGCTGCTGCGCACGGTGCAGCTGTACGACTTCACCCGCGTGCGCGACGAGCGTGCCATGACCACCGGCCCGGCGCCCTTGCCCAACCATGCGGTGGCGCCGATGGACCGTCGGGAGGCCTGGACGCCTGCCCCGCGTGAGGCGGCGCCCTTCACCCAGGTGGTGCCGCGGGCCAAGGTGGCGACCTGGGCCGAGGCCGACGGGCGCTTCGAGACCGGGTTGTCGCAGGCACTTTACGCCCAGGGCTTCCGCAACATCGAGGTCGCGCTGGACGACTCCCGCCGGCTGGTGGTGTCGCTGGCTCACCAGGACATGCGGCCGGTCGGACGTGCAGTGGGCCGGGCGGCGCGCACCGCGCTGCGGCTGGCGCCGCTGGACGCGCGCGAGATCCGCGTCGTGTTCGCCGAGCGCAACACGCCCACGGTGCGCTACGACTTCACCGACCTGAAGGCGCTCGAGGCCTACTTCGCTGGCAAGACGCCGCTTTGGAAGCTGGTGCCCACGGTGGCGGTGGTGAATCTCGATCCGTCGCGGCTGGACGAGTACCCGTTCCAGCGTTTCGGCGACCTCGACACCCAGGTGACCACCTCGGTGCTCGAGCCCGTGGTGCCCGACCTGCGCCCCCTTAAGCGGGTGGGCCGCGACTTCTCCGCCGCGGCCAGCGCCGTGGGCGGGGTGGACTGGTGGCGGGCCAGCGCCATCACCGCCGGGCTGCTGACCTCCAGCGCCCTGCTCGACAAGCGCGTGGACCGCCTCGTGGTGGACCACGGCGGCGGCAGCACAATCCGGCGCCTGGGCGACGTCGCACAGGCCCTGCCCTGGCTGGGCGTGGCCGGCGCCGGGCTGGCAGCGCTCGACAACGACCCGGAGCGCGCCCGCGTGGCCTATGCGGCCCTCGAGGCAGGCGGCACGGCCTTCTTCGCCGCCACGGGTCTGAAGTACGCGGTGGGCCGTGCCCGTCCGGACGCCGGGATGGGGGCGACGGAGTTCTCGCCCTTCTCGGGCGGCTCGGACCATGGCGCCTTCCCATCGCGCCACACCGCCGTGGCCTGGGCGCTGGCCACGCCGTTTGCCACCCACTACGACGCGCCGTGGCTCTACGGCGTGGCGGCGCTCACCAACATCGGGCGCATCGGC
>JBILUV010000153.1:0-8476 GCA_044370825.1 Burkholderiales bacterium
GATGTACATCGCCAACCGCTGAACCAGAGATGGAGGAAAAGACCATGTGGAGCAAGCCTGAGTACACCGAGATGCGTTTCGGCTTCGAAGTCACCATGTACATCGCTAACCGCTGATATTCGCGGAGGCTGTACCCGGAAAGAGCTGCCTCCGGCGGCTCTTTTCTTTTGTGGGGTCGGCAGCCGCAGGGGCCTGCCGAGAAGTGCAACAACGGTACCGCTCACACCTGCGGTCATCGTCGCCCCGGTATGGCTCAGCAGCCACGTTCTTGGTTGGGAGCCTGCGAGGCCGGTAGAATCCGGCGCCTCGCCGTAAAACCCTACCCGCAAATCAGAATAACGTTTCGCGAAGAGCCCTGGAGAACCCCATGTCCGCCCGCCGCATGTCCATCGCCTGTCACCCGCAGGTCAGCCCCCTTTACGCCGCCCTCGCCCTGGCCCTGTGCGCGATCGCCGAAGCGCAGGCCCAGAGTTCGGTGCGCTCCGCTCCCGTGGTGGTGACCGCCACGCGCGGCGAGCGATCCAGCCTGGACGTGCCGGCTGCCATCGACACGCTGGACAGCCGCGATCTGACCGAAGCCAGGCTGGGCGCCAACGTGGCCGAGACCCTGCCCCGCATCCCCGGCACCTACGTGCAGAACCGTGAGACCTACGCCCAGGAACAGCAGATCACGGTGCGCGGCTTCGGCGCGCGGTCGGGCTTCGGAACACGCGGCATCCGGCTGTTCGCCGACGGCATCCCGGCCAGCACCCCGGATGGTCAGGGTGGCAGCGCCAATTTCGATTTCGCCTCGGCCTCGCGCATCGAGGTGCTGCGCGGTCCGTTCTCGGCGCTCTATGGCAACCACACTGGCGGCGTGGTGCAGATCTTCACCGAGGACGCGCCCAAGGACCCGACCGTCACCGGCTTTGCCAGCTTCGGCAGCTACGACACCATGCGCATCGGCGCCAAGTTTGGCGGCCGTTACGGCAACGCCGGCGCCGTGGCGAGCGGCAGCTACCTCAGCACCGAGGGCTACCGGCAGCGCAGTTCCTCCTCGCGCCACCTGTTCAACGCCAAGTTCGACGCTCCGGTCGGGGACAACGCCAAGCTCACCCTGGTGGCCAACTTCCTCGACCAGCCCGAGGATCTGGATCCGCTGACCCTGAATGCGACCCAGGTGGCGGCGAACCGGCGGCAGGCGCGGCCCGACAACGGTTCGGCCTTTGCGGGTGGTTCGAACGAATACAAGACCCGGCGCAGTCTGGACCAGAAGCAGATGGGTGCGGTGTATGACGTCAACCTGAATGCGCAGGACAACGTGCGGTTGATGGTCTATGGCGGCCAGCGCAACAACATCGGTTACCTCGCACTCGCAGGAACTGGCGCACTGAGTTCAGGTGGTGTGTCGGAGTTGTCACGGGACTATGGAGGCATGTCTGGCCGCTGGACGCGGAAAACAGAGCTTTTTGCGGGACAGCCCTTCACGATCACCGCCGGCATGGATTACGACGTCGCCCTCGAGGCGCGCAAGGGATATGTCAACAATGCCGGCGTCTCGGGAGCGCTGAAGCGTAACGAGGACAACCGTACGCAGAGCTGGGGTGCGTACGGGCAGGCGGAGTGGCAGCCGCTGCCCAGGCTTTCGACCTTTCTCGGTCTACGCTACACCCAGGTGTCGTTCCGTTCCAAGGACTACTACATAGTCGGTGCCAATCCTGACGACAGCGGCTCGGCGCGTTACGACGCCTGGACGCCGGTCGTCGGCGCAATGGTGCGGGTCACGCCCCTCATCAACGTCTACGCCAACGCCGGCAGAAGCTTCGAGACCCCTACCCTCATCGAACTGGCCTATCGCACCAACGGCAGCGGCCTGAACTTCGGCCTGCAGCCCAGCACCAGCAATCACTACGAGATCGGTGCCAAGATGCTGGTGAACGAAAACCTCCGCCTCAACGCCGCGCTGTTCCAAGTCTATTCCAACCGCGAAATCGTGGTGGATACGAACGTGGCGGGCCGTTCCGCGTTCAAGAACGCCGGAGCGACGCAGCGCAACGGTGTTGAACTCGCGGCCGAAGGCGATCTGACGCGGGGATTCTTCGCTTATGCGGCTTACACCTACCTGCGGGCGACCTTCGAGGACGCCTTCGTCAGCAACAATAATGCCGTTGCGAGGGGCAACCAGATTCCGGGCGTGCCACGGTCCTCGCTTTACGTGGATCTCGGCTGGCGCCACGCCGAATCTGGTTTCTTCTCGGCGATCGAGAACCGCTGGGTGTCCAAGGTGTTTGCCAACGATACCAACGCCAACTGGGCCGACAGCTACCAGACCATGGACCTGCGTCTGGGTGTGAACCGCAACATCGAAGGCTTTTCAGTCCAGGCCTTCATGCGTGCCAACAACCTGCTGGCGGAGAAGTACATCGGGGCGGTGGCGGTCAACGATGGTAACGGCTTCTTCTACGCTCCCGCTCCGGAGCGCAACTTCCTGTTCGGCGCATCCGTGTCCAGGCAGTTTTGAGGGGGTTGGCCGAGGGTGGCCGCAGGGTCGCCCGATGAAAAAAGCCGCGCGTGCGCGGCTTTTTTCATGTTCTGGCCGGTCGTGGCAACCGCGCGGGCATGCTATCGGGAGGGAGTGCCCGGCGGCGCAGGGGGCGGGCACTCCCTCTGGCAGTGAACGTCACCACCCTGAGGCCCACGGATGAGAATGCCGGGCTATGGACCCAGCCCGGCTCCGCCGGTACGACGCGCCAGATGGTCCACGAACACCGCGAGATAGTTGGCCTGCAGGGCATCCAGGACGCTGTCCGGGACTCCCTCCTTGTGGAGGTCGGCGAAGGTGGCGCCGGAGATGCCGGCTGCCAGGGTCGAATGCACCCCGGAGCGCAGGCCGATGCCGATCACGCCGGCGAGTGGGCGGGTCGCCAGCTGCTGCAGCAATTCCTCCTCGCTCTGACCGGTGCGATGCAGGACGCGCAACTCTTCGATGGTGATGGCGGACCGGGGGTTGAAGCCGGCCGTGGAGCGGTACCAGTCCGGCAGGCCGACGGGCCGGTCGGTACGGACCGAGGTGTCCGGAGAGGTCTGCAGTACGGAGCCGTTGGTCTCCAGCGAGCCGAGGTCGACCTGCTGGGGATAGCAGGGACCGCAGCGACCGTACGCGGCCGCGCCGCGGCGGATGATCAGGGTGACATCGTCCAGGAAGCCCTGCTGGAGGTGGTCGAGCACCGCGTCACCCACGCCGACCGCCCGCAGGCGCGCAAAGTCCGACCCACGCAGCGCGAAACTGGTCCTGGAAACCCGCAGGGCGTTGACGATACTGGAGGGAGAATCGCCCCGCTGGCTGCGAACCACGATGTCCGACAGCAGGAATGCCTGTTGCGTCCAGGCTGCGGCCGGACACGGCGCCAGCGCGAACCAAGCAGCCGCCGCCAATGCGGCGAGGGAGGGGCGAAGCGCCCCGGTCAGCCCGCCGCTGCCGCGGTGGCCGATCGAGCCCGTCGCTGGCAGGCCGGACTCAGACCCAGACCTGCAGGACATAGTCGAAGGGTGCCTGCGCGTTGAACAGGTCCACCCGCTGGCGCCGGATGCGCAGGCCGGCTGCCGTGCGGACCAGCAGGTGCCGGTAGGTGCCGCCGAAATGCCGGATGTCGTCCCGCCGCAGCTCCATCATGTGGAAGCGCGATCGCACTGCGATCTCCTCGCCACGTACCGACTCGAGCACGACGTTTCCGATGAGGTGGTTGGTGGCCCACAGCGGCGCCTGCGACCAGGCGTTCGGGTGGGTCACGCGTTCCATGCGCACCTCCATGAGGGACTTGTCCTCGATGAAGATGGACGGCCAGTTCTCCCAGTTGGTCTGGTCGGCGCTGCACGGCATCCAGTACAGGCCATCGTCGGCGAACAGGTCCAGGTAGGCCTGCCAGTTCTTGCCGTCGAGCAGTTCGGACTGGTGGTAGAGGAACTGCTCGACCTCGCGCTGCAGGTCGGAGGTGCCCGGCGCGGGTGCGACCACAGGCAGGGCAGTCACCGGCGGGCGCGGCGAGTGGTCCGGGGCGATGGCCTGGGCGCCGGTGCGCCCGGCGTCGACGGCACCCTCGATGACGACTCCGCCCGACAGCGCTTCACCGATGCGCGATCCGCCGGCTTCGGCACCGGGGGCCTGGGAATGCTGATGGGTGGACACGGGATCAGGCCTCGCTCATGTAACGGGTCCAGGCCCGGAACTGGTTGCGCATCACGACCTCCGACGTGCCGTGCTGCGAGAAAAGCACACCGTTGTCCTCCATGTCGTCGCCGGCGTGGCGGTGGAAGCTCACCCAGTCGCCGCCATCGGATTCCAGACCGCGCTGACCCTTGGTCCAGTTCTCGAGGTCATCCGCATTGATCATGGTGGCAGGCGAGTTGACCAGATTGAAATACCAAAGCGAGCGGCGGTAGATCGCCTCGGGCGCGCCCTTCAGCCGGAAGTGCCAGATTTCCGACAGCGTGCGGTCCGGCCCAAGGGGCCGCAGGCAGCGCAATTGCTGCAGCGGCGACTGGACCGAGAGGTAGGGGTAGACCAGCACGTGGTGGATGCTGCGCGAGAGGTATTCCTCGGCGCGCTCCGGGCCGTAGGCCTGCGCCATCAGTGCCTCGTATTCGAGCGTGTCCGGGTCCTGGGGCCGCAGGCCCATGTAGGCCTTGAGGATGCCGTGGCCGGCGGGGAAGTTCACGGTCTGCACCTTGTCCCACATCTCGAAGGGCGAGGCGAAGGTGGACAGCATGTGGTAGTGCAGCGGCGCGTGGCCGGTCTGCTCGCGCAGCCGCTTCTCGATGCGGGTGGCGGCGACGCCGGTGGACTGGTGGGTGACGGACGGGTGCAGGGCGTCGAGCTGGTTCTCCATGAAGAACTTCCAGTTCGAGTGCTGCACGACGCGATGGCAGACGGGCACGACCTCGACCTCGCCCAACGGCGACCGGTCGCACATGTCGTCGAAGGCCACCCGTGCCTCGCCCAGGAATTCGGTCAGCGACGGTCCGTCCGCCGCCAGGCTGGCGAACACGAAGCCGCGGTAGCTCTCCACGCGGGCCGCCGGCTTCATGCGGCAGTCGGGGTTGTCGGCGTTCATGCGCGTGCCCTCGTAGGCGGCGCCGAGTGGGATGGATTTCAGGCTGCCGTCGAGGTGGAAGCTCCACGCGTGGTAGGAGCAGACGAAGGAGCGCCCGGTGTTGCCGCGTTCATTACCGCAGAGCTGCACGCCGCGGTGCGGGCAACGGTTGTACAGAACCCGGATGCCGCCTTCCAGATCGCGCACCATCACCATCGGCTGGCGACCGATGCGCACGGCGTGGTAGTCGCCGGGGTTCGGCACCTGCGACTCGTGCCCGCAATAGACCCAGATGCGCTCGAAAATGCGCGCCATCTCGCGGTCGAAGATATCGGGGTCGGTGTATACGCTGCGGTGTACGCGGTCGGGCTCGACCAGCGCACGGACATCCGGAACCATCGAACTGCCTCCCCGTCTGGGATCTGATTGAGATCCGTCGAAACGGTACGGACTCGGGTTGGGAAATGCAATAGCGCCACCGGGTCCGGCATGGCTTGCGTCGGCCTGGCCGATTTATGATTGGCGTCACCCGGGGTGAGGGGTGGACGGGCGCGTCGCGATGCTCATGTGCCGACCCTCCCGGTGCGTACGGCTTGCTCGCGGCGCCCCTTCCGCGGACGGGCAGGAAAACAAGGCAGGCACACATGGACAGAAGACGATTCGTGCAGCAGGGTGGGCTGGCCGGGCTCGTGGCGTCGCTGGGCGCCCTCGGCTGGTTGCCGGCGCCGGCACAGGCACAGGACTGGAATCGGGGCGCCTTCGAGGCGAAGAGCCTCGAGGAGGTGCTGAAGGCCCTCGGCGGGGGCGGGGCCGTGCGCAGCGACCAGATCATCCTGACGGCGCCGGAAATCGCGGAACACGGTGCCGTGGTGCCGGTCACGGCCGGATCGAAGCTTCCCGCCACCGAGGGTCTCGCCATCCTGGTCGAGAAAAACCCGAACATGCTGGCCGCGCTGTTCCAGTTTCCGCCAGGCACGCTGCCTGAGGTCAACACCCGGGTGAAGATGGCCCAGACCTGCAACGTGTTCGCCCTGGCCCGCACCGGCGCCGGGTTCGCCTACACCGCCCGGGAAGTCAAGATCACTCTCGGCGGCTGCGGGGGCTGATGCCATGGCCAATCCCATGAAGGTGCGCGCCCGCGTCGACGGCGACCAAACCGAGGTGAAGATCCTCATGAGTCACGTCATGGAGACGGGGCAGCGCAAGAACGACAAGGGCGAGACCGTGCCGGCGCATTTCATCCAGACGGTCGCGGTCACGCATCAGGGGCGGGTAGTGCTCGCAGCCCAGTTCGGACCCGCGGTGTCTGCCAATCCTTTCCTCGGTTTCCGCTTCAAGGGCGGTGCCAAGGGCGAGATCCTCAAGGTCCAGTGGCGCGACAACAAGGGCGACAGCCGGGCCGACGAGGTCCTGATCGCCTGAGTTCCATGCCTTCCATGTGCTTCGATCTCTTTCCGGCAATGACTCGCTGCGGATTCATCGGCACCATGCGACGCTGCCTGGCGACGGCATCGGTGTTGCTCGCGGTCGCATCGTTGTGTCCCGGCGCTGCGGCCGGCGCCGACGAGCCGCCCAGCGCCAGCGAGGAGATCGCCCGCTACCGCCAGATGCTGGAGGATGGCAACCCGGCGGAACTCACCGAACTGGCCGGCGAGGTGCTCTGGCGCGGAGCACGCGGGCCGGGCAGCGCGTCGCTCGAGGCCTGTGACCTCGGCCTGGGTCCCGGCGTGGTGGCTGGGGCCTTCGCCCGCCTGCCGCGTCACTTCGAGGACAGCGGCCGGGTCGAGGATGCGGAGTCGCGCGTGGTGACCTGCATGATGCGACTGCAGGGCCTGTCCTTCGAGGAAGCCACGCGCGACTGGCATCGCCCGGGCTCGGATGTCGAGGCCCTGGTCACCTACATCGCCGGCCAGTCGCGCGGCGAGCGCATCGACGCGCCCGCGCGGCACCCGGAGGAGGTACGGTTGCTGGCGGTGGGCGAGGACTTGTTCTTTCGTCGTGCCGGTCCGCTGGACTTTGCCTGTGCCACCTGTCACGCCCAGGATAACCGGCGCATCCGCCTGCAGGAGTTGCCCAATTTCCTCGACCGGCGCAGCGCTGCCGGCTCCATGACCGTCTGGCCGGCCTATCGCGTGTCCCAGTCCGCCGTCTGGACCATGGAGCGGCGGCTGATCGATTGCATCCGCCAGATGCGCTGGCCCGAGCCGGACTTCGGCTCCGAGGCCATCGTCGCCCTGCAGGTCTACCTGCAGAGTCAGGCCGGCGGCGGTGTGCTCCAGGCCCCGGGGATCAAGCGATGAGGATCGCCGCAGGGGCGCTGCTCCTGGCCATCGCCTGCGGCGCGGCCGCGGTCGATCTCGAGTCCGTGGTGCGCCGCTCCTTCGGGAGCGCCTCGCCGGAACAGTGGCGCGACCGGCTGGAGCAGGACGAGGTGCAGGCGGCCTGCTCGAAGTACCGCAACCAGCCCCCCCCCGAGGTGGCGATGCGCATCCTCGAATCCCAGGGGGCCACGGTGCGCCATCCGGAGGACGGCCGGCTGATGGGCGACTGGCGCGAGGGCGCGAAGCTTGCGGCCATCGGTACCGGCGGACACATCGGTCTCATCCAGCCCGATCCGCCCGATCGCCGGCGCGGAGGCAACTGCTACGCCTGTCACGCCCTGGCGCCTGAGGAGGTCTCGGCCGGGACCCTCGGCCCCAGCCTCACCGGATACGGCAAGCGGCGGGGCGACTCGCCGGAGGTGGTGGCGCAGACCTACCGCAAGATCTACAACGCCCAGGCCTACTTCCCCTGCAGCAGCATGCCGCGTTTCGGGCACAACGGCTGGCTCACACCGAGCCAGATCGCGGACGCGGTGGCCTTCCTGCTCGACCCCGAATCGCCTGTCAACCGGTGAGCCAGCGCGGCCGGGCCAGGATTCCGGCATCGCCATGAACCGGCGCGACTTCCTGCAACTGCTCGCAGCCGGTGCTGGGGCCGGCCTGCCGCTCATTCACCGGGCGGTGCTGGCGGGCGATCGCGACCTCGCCTACGATCTCCCGCGGTTCGGCAACGTCAGCCTGCTGCACATCACCGACACCCATGCCCAGCTGCTGCCGACGCGCTATCGCGAGCCGGCCGTGAACCTCGGTCTGGGCGACGAGCGCGGGCGGCCGCCGCACCTGACGGGCGAGGCCCTGCTCGCGCGCTTCGGCATTGCGCCCGGCAGCGCCGAGGCGTACGCGTTCACTCACCTCGACTTCGTGGCCGCTTCCCGCCGCTTCGGGCGCGTCGGCGGATTCGCCCATCTCGCGACCCTGTTGCGACGGCTGCGTGCCGAACGGCCCGGCGCGCTGCTGCTCGATGGCGGCGACACCTGGCAGGGCTCGGCCACCGCGCTCTGGACCCGTGGCGAGGACATGGCGCGC
>JBILUV010000014.1:0-27120 GCA_044370825.1 Burkholderiales bacterium
ACGGAACGAAGCGGGGCAGTGCTACACTCTGCGCCCTGTCAGAAAGAGGTAGTGGAGACCGAGATGACGACCAGTGCGATCCTGCCTGGAATGGGGTCACGCCTGCAGTCGTTCTACCAGCTGACCAAGCCACGGGTCGTGTCACTCATCGTGTTCACGGCCGTGATCGGCATGTTCCTGGCCACGCCCGGTTGGGTGCCCCTCCAGCCGCTGCTCGGTGCCACGGTCGGCATTGCCCTGGTCGCTGGAGCTGCTGCGGTGATCAACTGTCTGGTCGAGCAGAAGCTCGACGCGCTGATGGCCCGTACCCGGGCGCGCCCGCTGCCCATGGGCCAACTCACGTCCTCCCAGGCGCTCGGTTTTGCCTGCTTCATCGGCGGCATCGGGCTATGGATCCTCCACGACTTCGTCAATCCGCTGACCATGTGGCTCACCGGAGCCACGTTCGTGGGCTACGCCATCATCTACACCGTGCTGTTGAAGCCGGCCACCCCTCAGAACATCGTGATAGGCGGCGCCTCGGGGGCTATGCCGCCGGTGCTCGGCTGGGCGGCAGTGACGGGACAGGTGACGCACGAGGCCTTGTTGTTGTTTCTCATCATATTCGCCTGGACGCCGCCGCACTTCTGGGCACTCGCTTTGTACCGGCGCAACGAGTATGCGAAGGCGGGTTTGCCGATGCTTCCCGTGACGCACGGGGAGAAGTTCACCCGACTGCACGTGCTGCTCTATACCGTGATTCTGGTCGCCGTCACCCTGATGCCGTTCGCAGTGCGCATGAGCGGCTGGTTGTATCTGGCTGGAGCCTTGGTTTTGGGCGGCATATTTCTTCGCTACGCCTGGCGCATTCACGTCGCCTACAGTGACGCTCTCGCACAAAAAACCTTCCGCTACTCCATTGTCTACCTGACGGCCCTGTTCGCGGTCCTTCTGGTAGACCATTACCTGGTCTGGTGAAGACGCGACGAGCTTTGCTGGCCGCATTTACGGCCGGCGTTGCACTTCCGTTTGTCGGCGCCTGCAGCAAGAGCGGATCGCCTTCCTTCAAGGCTACGGACATCACGGGCGCCAGCTTTGCGCGTGACTTCCAGTTGGTCGACCACGATGGTACGCCGCGGATGCTCGCTGACTTCGGCGGCAAGGTGGTGGTCGTGTTCTTCGGTTTCACGCATTGCCCCGATGTCTGCCCGACGGCCCTGGTCAAACTCAAGGCGGTCATGGATCGACTGGGGCCGGATGCCGCCAGAGTTCAGGTGCTCCTTGTGACTGTGGACCCGGAACGTGACAGCCCGCAGCTGCTCAAGGCCTACACGACGGATTTCCACCCTTCGTTCCTCGGATTGACCGGCACCCCAGAACAGGTCGAGGCAACGGTTCGAGGTTTCAACGCCATCGCCATCCGGCAGCCTGGAGCCAGTGCTGACACCTACACGGTGGACCACACCTCGGCGATGTATGTGTTCGATGCACGGGGGCGCGTGCGCCTGTATGTCGCCGGTAACGCCGATGCAGACTCCATCGCTTCAGACCTTGCAGTCCTGCTGGCTTCAGGCTGATCCGTCCCCAGCTGCTCTGAACGTTTACGGGACGATCAATGAAAAGGGCCCCTTTTCGGGGCCCAATGAGGCGTAGGCTTGTCGCCTGGTCAGGCGGTCTCGCTCAAGGCCAGCCGCAGTTTTTTCATTGCCTGGACCTCGATCTGCCTGATCCGCTCGGCCGAGACGCCGAATTCATCTGCCAGCTCATGAAGCGTCGCGGTGTCGGTTTCACGCAGCCAGCGCGCCTCGATGATGCGTTGGCTCCGCGGGTCCAGGCGGGACAGGGCAGAGGCTAGCCCCGCTGTGCGAACGTGTTCGTGTTCCGCGTGTTCCAGGATGCGGCCTGGCTCGTCCTCGGGGTTCGACAGGTAGGCAATCGGCCCGTAGGCGTCGTCGTCGTCCTCAGACAGAGGCTCCAGGGATACGTCGCCTCCGCCCAGCCGGGTCTCCATCTCCACCACGTCCTCGGCCTTCACACGCAGCTCCGTGGCCATGGCCGCTACTTCGTCCGGCGTGAGGGTGTTGAGGCCGGATTTCATGCTGCGCAGGTTGAAAAACAACTTGCGCTGGGCCTTGGTCGTGGCGATCTTCACGATGCGCCAGTTGCGCAGGATGAACTCGTGGATCTCGGCGCGGATCCAGTGAACTGCGAAGGACACCAGACGCACGCCACGCTCCGGGTCGAAACGCTTTACTGCCTTCATCAAACCGATGTTGCCCTCCTGGATAAGGTCGGCATGCTGCAGGCCGTAACCCAGGTATCCCCTAGCGATGGCAACCACCAGCCGCAGGTGGGACAGCACCAGCCGCCGTGCCGCCTCCACGTCCCCATCATTCCGGTACTGCCTTGCAAGCCGGGTCTCCTCCTCCTGGGTGAGCATGGGGAAGCGGCCGACCGCCTGCACGTAATTCTCGATACTGGCGACGGAAGGAAGGGACTCGGTAAGGGTCAGGGAAGTAGTCATGGTGCGGCTTGATCCTCCTGGGCAAATACTAGCACTCGATGTCTGTGAGTGCCAATGATCGGGAAAGTTTCGTCCAACTACAACCATTCCTGGCCCCCACGCGCTCTTCGACGGTTCAGGGATCGAGCTTGCGCAGGAAGAACGACACGGACATCCAGGCCCCGGCCCAGCCGATCGTCGCGGCCAGCAGGGCCAGGAGACCAGCTTCCGGGGCGCTGAGATCTGGAAGGCGACGCTCGGGGCCGAGAGCATCCAGCAGGCTTCCCAGATGGGATTCCAGACTGCGGGTAGCGACCCACACCAGTCCCCAGGCCAACAGGGCACCAAGCAGGCACTGAAGGGTTCCGAAATACAGGAAAGGCCGGCGTATGAAGGCGTTGGTGGCGCCGATGAGCTTGGACACCTCGATCTCCTCGCGCCGGGCGAGCACCTGAAGGCGGATGGTGTTGAAGGTCACGGCAACCAGGCCTACCGCCAGCAGGACGCCCACCAGAGCCACGGCACGCCGCCCAGCCCGCATCGCGTCCTCCAACTGGCGGGCCCAGATGCTGTCAAGCTGCACATGCTCTACCGCCGGCCATCCGCGGACCTCGTCGCGCAGCCCGTCCAGTTGGTCGAGCGCTCCCGGACGGGCGGACACGACGACGGCATCGGGCAGGGGGTTGCGCCCCAGTTCCTCGACCACGCCAGCCAGCCCGGCGGTGCCCCTGAGCGTCTCCAGGGCCTTGTCCTTGAAAATGATCTCGGCGCGAGCCACCGCGGGGTGGCTGCGCAGCCGGTCGGCTACGGTAACGACCTGCGCGTTCGTGCCGGAAATCGTCATGAAAACGGTGAGCTGTGCTTCCGGCGTGCGTTCAGGCGCGAACAGGGTCGCGCTCTTGATGGCAACGAACAGCCCGGCAGGCAGCGACAAGGCAAGCCCGATCACCAGCACGTTCAGCAATGTTGCCGGACTGTGCTGCACCATCCGGCCGGCGCTGTCGAGCAGGGCAAGTACGTGTTCACGCAGCCAGGCCTTCACCCTGCGAGCCTCCCCGCCTCGAGAGCCACGAGACGCATCGATGCACCAGCGAACGCACTCGGCGAATGCGTGGACACGACCAGGGTCGTGCCGACGGAGTGCAGCGCCTGGAACAGGGCGCCGATCTCCCGCGCGTAAGCGTCGTCCAGATTGGCGGTGGGCTCGTCAGCCAGGATGAGTGCCGGGCGATGTACCACCGCCCGGGCGATGCACAGGCGCTGTTGCTCACCACCGGACAGGGCTCGCGGGGCCTGACGTTCCTGTGCCAGCAAGCCGACGCGGTCCAGGGCTGCGCCAACTCTCCGGTTGATCTCACGACCTTCGGACCCGGCGATCCGCAGTGGCAGGGCCACGTTCTCGAAAACGCTGCGGTCATGCAGAAGCTTGAGGTCCTGGAATACCAGCCCGAGCTTGCGGCGCATGTATGGGATGGCCGCCGGGCCGAGCTTCGACAGGTCCCGCCCGCTGACCTCCACGGTTCCGCCGGTGGGACGCTCGATGGTCGCCACGAGCTTCAACAGTGTGCTCTTGCCGGCTCCGGAGTGCCCGGTGAGCAGTATGAACTCGCCTTTGTCCACTTCGAGCGATACCCCGGCGAGCGCCGCGTGTCCTCCGGGGTAGCGTTTGACGACGTCGCGCAGTCTGATCACGGAGCCCGGAATCCGGCGATGAATCGATGTCGGTCCCCGATGGACCCGCGGGCGCATCGACCGGGCCTGTTCATCGCGGGTTCCCGCAGTTCGGGTGCATCCATGGGAGCCTCAATCGAGCATCGCGTCGACGAAGGCCCGCGCCTCGAAGGGGCGCAGGTCTTCCAGGCCCTCACCCATGCCGATGAAGCGCACGGGGATCGGACGCTCCCGGGCGATGGCGGCGATCACGCCGCCCTTGGCAGTGCCATCGAGCTTGGTGAGCACCAGACCGCTCAGGCCAATGGCATCGTCGAAAGCTTTCACCTGGGCCACGGCGTTCTGCCCGGTGTTGGCGTCGAGGACGAGCAGCGTCTCGTGGGGGGCGCCCTCCAGTGCCTTGCCTGTCACCCGTCGTACCTTGCGCAGTTCCTCCATCAGATGTGCCTGGGTTGGCAGGCGGCCGGCGGTGTCGGCCAGTACGATGGACAGGCCGCGGGCGGTCGCAGACTGAATGGCATCGAAGATGACTGCGCCGGGATCCCCGCCTTGCTGGGCGACCACGGTGACATTGTTGCGGCTGCCCCATTCCGCGAGTTGCTCCCTGGCCGCCGCCCTGAACGTGTCACCTGCCGCCAGCAGCACCGAGTGCCCCTGGGCCTGGAACAGGTGTGCGAGCTTGCCAATCGAGGTGGTCTTGCCGGCTCCGTTCACACCGCAGAGAAGGATCACAAAAGGCCTGGCATGCGAGACGCGCAGAGGCTGCTCCAGCGGCTTCACGAGTTCCGCCATGACCTCCTTCAGCACCGTCCGAACTTCATCCGGACTGGAAAGGCCGGCCTTTCGGACCCTGCCGCGGGTGGCCTCGATAAGGTGCGTCGTGGCGGTGACGCCGACGTCGCAGGACAGCAGGATGGTCTCGAGCTCCTCGTAGAAACCTTCATCGATACGACCGCCGGCGGCGAACAGCTGGGCCAGCTGGCCGCCGAGCTTCTCGCGAGTCGCTGCAAGACCGTCGCGCAGGCGCTGCGTCCAGGAACGCGGCGCCTCCTCGGACTCGCTGCGGTCCTTGTCCTTACCCTTCAGGAAACTCAGCATGGTGATAGAGTGTCAGAGGTCCCGTCCACTGCGCCGCGGCAGCGAACTCGCAGCCGCCGGCGCGTCCGGTCGGGGACGCAGGAGCGTGATCGCTTCCTGCCTCCCGACCCCGATTCTACTATTGTCGACCCGCTCCTCCAGCCTCCGATGAAGCCCTTCTCATGCACTGTCGGCAGCGCCCTTGCGCTGCTAGCCGCACTCATGCCCGTCTCCCAGCTTCAGGCCGCCCAGGGAGAGATGAGTCATCGGACTCTGGCCAATGGCATGAAAATCATCATCATGGAGGATCACCGAGCTCCCACCGTGGCCTCCATGGTCTGGTACCGCGCCGGCAGCATGGACGAGACCAGCGGTACCACAGGTGTGGCTCATGTGCTCGAGCACATGATGTTCAAGGGCACCGTGGACAACCCTGGCGACAGGTTCTCCAAGACCATCGCGCAGGCGGGTGGCAAGGACAACGCCTTCACCAGCAACGACTACACCGCCTACTTCCAGCAGTTGCACAAGGACAAGCTGTCGATCGCTCTCGGCCTGGAGGCGGATCGCATGCGCAATCTCGTGCTGTCGCCCGAGGAGTTCGCCAAGGAGATCCGCGTTGTCATGGAGGAGAGGCGCATGCGCACCGACGACAAGCCGCGGGCCCTGCTCTACGAGCAACTCATGGCTGCCGCCTACACCGTCAGTGCCTACAAGTGGCCGATCATCGGCTGGATGAACGATCTGGAGAACATGACCGTCGAGGATGCGCGCGCCTGGTACGACACCTGGTACGCACCCAACAACGCGACGCTCGTGGTGGTGGGTGACGTTGAGGCGGACGAGGTCTTCCAAGTGGCCGGACAGAAATTCGGTGCACTGCCCGTCCGTCCGCTGCCGGCCCGCAAGCCGCAGGTCGAGCCACCCCAGCGCGGACTCAAACGGCTGGTGGTGAAGGCTCCCGGCGAACTGCCGTATCTTTTGATGGGGTGGCACGCGCCGGTGATCCGGGACGTGGCAGACGATTGGGAGCCTTACGCGCTCGGCGTGCTGGTGGGTATCCTCGATGGCAGCGACGCCGCGCGGCTCGACAGGATTCTGGTGCGCGAGGAGCGCGTAGCCCTCAGTGCCGGGGCCGGTTACGACAGCGTCAACCGCGGGCCCGGGATGTTCACGCTCGACGGTGTGCCCGCGCCCGGTCGGACGATTGCCGATCTCGAGGCCGCGCTGAGGCAGGAGATCCGCCGCATCGTCGATGAGGGTGTCGGCGCCGACGAACTGGATCGCGTGAAGGCGCAGGTGATTGCACAGCAGGTGTTTCAGCGCGATTCGATGTTCTACCAGGCCATGCAGATGGGCATCCTGGACAATGCCGGTCTGCCCTACGATTCCGCCGCCACGCAGGTCCGTCGCATCCGCGATGTGACTTCGGCCCAGGTCCAGGATGTCGCGCGCCGCTATCTGGTCGACGATGGCCTGACAGTGGCGGTCATGGAGCCCCAGCCGCTTTCCGAGCGCGTCGCGGGCAGCGCCGCAGGCGCTTCCACCAGCCACTGAGGTGCGTTTCATGACCACCACCCTATCCCGTCTTTCCGTCCGCGCCCGCCTGTGTGCTGGTATCGTCCTTTTCGGTCTGGCCTCGTTGGCCCGGGCAACGCTGCCCATAGAGGCCTGGACCCTGCCCAATGGCGCGCGCGTGTTGTTTGTCGAGAACCGTGCCCTGCCCATGATTGATGTGAGCGTCGACCTTCCCGCCGGGTTCGCCCGCGATACCGCGGAGACGTCGGGCCGCGCGGCCATGGCGCTCTCCATGATGCGGCTTGGTGCGGGCGGCATGCCCGAGACCGGGATAGCCGCCGGTCTGGCGGATGTCGGTGCCCAGATGAGCACGCGTTTCGATGCCGACCGGGCGGGCTACGCCTTGCGTACCCTGTCCGCCCCGTCTGAACGGGACCGCGCGCTGGAGTTGCTGGCCACGGTGCTGCAGGCGCCAGACTTCCCCTCCGAGGTGCTGGAGCGCGAGAAGGCGCGTGTGATGGCGAACCTCAAGGAGGCCGCCATGAAGCCTGAGAGTCTGGCTGAGCGGGCCTTCTCGGCGGCGGTCTACCAAGGTCACCCTTACGCGCTGCGGGGTGTGGGAGAGTCCGGTTCGGTCTCCGTACTGACGCCGGAGGATCTGCGCAGTCATTACGCTCGGTGGTTCCGCTCGGACTGGGCGGTGGTGGCCATCATGGGGGACGTTTCGCGCGAGGAGGCTGACGGCATCGCGCGCCGGCTGACCGGCAGTCTTGCCCGGGCCGACGGTCCGGTCGAGCCTCTTCCCCTCGCTGGGGCTGTTACCGTGGCGGTGGAGCGTTTCATCGAGCATCCGGCTTCGCAGAGCCACATCCTCGTCGGGCAGCCTGCGATGGCGCGCAATGACCCGGACTATTTCCCGCTGTTCGTGGGCAACTACGTGCTTGGCGGCGGCGGGTTCTCCTCCCGTCTCGTGGACGAGATACGCCAGAAGCGTGGCCTCGCGTACAGCTCCTACAGTGCCTTCATTCCGTCCGCTGCCGGTGGGGTGTTTCAGATCGGGCTGCAGACCCGCAAGGATCAGGCAGCCCAGGCGCTGGAGGTGGTGCGTTCGACGCTGCGTGCCTATGTCGAGTCCGGGCCCTCCGAGCAGGAGCTCGCCGCGGCCAAGCTCAACCTCGTCGGTGGCTTCCCGCTGCGTATCGACTCCAACAAGAAGATCCACGACTACCTCGGCCTCATGGGCTTCTACGGGCTGCCCCTCGACTACCTGGACCGGTTCGTGGAGAACATCGAGGCGGTGACGCGGGATCAGATCCGCGATGCTTTCCGGCGTCGCATTGATCCCGACCGGCTCGTGACCGTGGTGGTAGGCGCGGTGGCTACTGGCCGGTGAGCATCGGGCAGGTCCGCATCATCGGCGGCAGTCATCGCCGCCGCATGTTGAGATTTCCGGAGCGACCGGGGTTGCGGCCGACGCCGAACCGGGTGCGGGAGACGCTGTTCAACTGGCTCGGCCAGGATCTCACCGGCCGCCGCGCACTCGATCTGTTCGCCGGGAGCGGCGCCCTGGGTCTCGAGGCGGCGTCGCGTGGAGCCACTGAGGCGGTCCTCATCGATTCGGACCGACGGGCTGTCGAGGCACTGCGGGAGAACGTGCGTACCCTCGGACTGAGCTGCGTCCAGGTATTGCAGGGCGATGCGCTAGAATTCCTGAGAACGGATCGACGTGAGTTCGACGTGGTGTTTGCGGACCCCCCTTTTGCGGACGCAGACGCGCCGCGGCTGCTCTGGCAGGTCGCCTCCCACTTGACGCCTCTGGGTGTGGTCTACGTTGAGGCGCCGGCTGAGTTGGGCGACATCGACGGCTGGTCCGTGCTGCGCCGGCTCAGAGCCGGAAACGTCCACGCGCACCTGCTGCAGAAGACTGATCCATGAAAAATGCCGTCTACCCGGGCACCTTCGACCCCATCACCAGGGGACATGAGGATCTGGTCCGCCGTGCCTCCCAGTTGTTTGATCGTGTCACGGTCGCCATTGCCGCCAGCCGGGTGAAGAGCCCGTTCTTTGCCCTGGAGGAGCGAGTCCAGATGGCGCGTGAGGTTCTGGCACCCTACCCCAATGTGGAAGTTCGCGGGTTTTCCGGCCTTCTCATGGCGTTCCTGAAGGAGTTGGACTCCAAAATCATCGTGCGTGGGCTGCGCGCGGTGTCTGACTTCGAGTACGAGTTCCAGATGGCCGGCATGAACCGGATCCTCTATCCGGACGTCGAGACCCTGTTCCTGACGCCTGCCGAGCAGTACCAGTTCATTTCCGCCACCATGGTGCGCGAGATCGCGACGCTTGGTGGTGATGTGTCCCCGTTCGTGAACCCGCTCCTGATGGACCGGATCCGAGCCAAGAGCCGTTGAACGGCGCATCTGTCTTCGCATCCGCCGGCTGCACCCACCGATGGCCCTGCTGATCACCGACGAGTGCATCAACTGCGATGTCTGCGAGCCCGAGTGCCCCAACGGGGCCATTTCCATGGGTGAGGAGATCTACGTCATCGAGCCGCGCAAATGCACCGAGTGCGTCGGGCATTTCGCCCAGCCTCAGTGTGTGGAGGTCTGCCCGGTCGATTGCATCATCCTCGATCCGGCTGTCGTCGAGTCGCGCGAGCAGCTCGAGGAAAAATACCGGCGCCTGACTGCCGCTATCCCCGGCGGCAACTGATTCCCCCGAACGCGGAGTGCCTGGGTGGCCTGTGATGGCACCGGCGCATCCACGCCTTTTCCAGGTGCAATCTGTTTTGGGGTCGCACCGATATTGGGCGATCCGACTTTCCGATTTGTCGGGTATTTTTTACAAGCTTATGTTTATAAATAAAAAAATATCATGGTATGACGTTTGCAGTACTTCCCTCGCCGTAAGCATCCGAACAGAGATGAGAAAAGCAGTACGGCGTTTGCTGACATGCGTTTGGTCGACGCCGTGTCCATTTACATACAGGGAAAAACGTCATGAAACTTCGTCACACCGCCCTCCTGGTGGCACTCGGGACGGTCTCGCTTGGGGCAGCAGCCGCCGAGACCGAAACACCGGCATCTCCCCATTCCGTCACCGGGAACGTGACCTTCACCACCAACTATGTCGTCCGCGGCATCACCCAGACCGATTTCAAGCCGGCCATCCAGGGAACCCTGGAGTACGCGCACTCCTCGGGCCTCTATCTGGGTGGGTTTGCATCCAATGTGAACTGGGTGGGCGATTTCTGGGGTGCCGATGTGTCCGCCCCAACCACGGGCGGGACGTTCGGCGGCAGTCCCAACAACTCAATCAGCAACAGCATCGAGACCGATGTCTACGCGGGATTCAGAGGGTCCTTCGCTGGTGACTTCTCCTACGACGCTGGCTTCGTCTACTACTACTATCCGGGCAAGTACAACCTGGACAAGACTTTCTCCGCTGGCGTGAAGCCGCCACACACAGCAGAGGTCTATGCGGGACTGGGGTGGAAGTGGATCACGGCCAAGGTATGGGTCGCCACCACGGACGGCGTGTTCACCATTCCCGACGCCAAGGGAACCACCTACGCCAACCTCACAGCTGCGTACCCGATCGAGTCCACCGAGACCACGCTGATCGCCTCGGTGGGGAGCTGGATGTATGCAGGCACCGCGCCCTACCTGAACGGGACTGGCGCCAAGAACGACATCTACGATCTGGTCGATTACAAGATCGGCGTCACTCAGCAGTGGGCTGGCTACACCTTCGGCGCGTTCTACTGGGGCAGCACTGCTGATCGAACCACGGTTGCGCCGGCCACCGGGGCTACCCTTGCCCCTTGGGCGAACCGGTACGGAAAGAACCTTGGGGATGATTCCGTGTTCTTCTCGATTACCAAGGCGTTCTGAGGGTGCTGATGGGTGGGGTTGCCGTGTCGCGGCTTGAACAGCGCGTGAGCTTCAGGCGCCCGTCCGGACGTCTCGCGGCCGATCCCGGATCATCTGCCATGAAAGAAAAAGCCATCGCCGGCCTTGCGCCGACGATGGCTGTTCGGTCTCTCGCTGGCGGGCCTGCCTTGAGGCATGGGCCCGGCAGCCAGAAATCAGTGCGTGCTGCGCGGCCCTCCGACGAGAGGTGCCGTGACGGAATTTTCCTTTCGGCAGCGCTGCTTGGAGGCAGGCCACAGATCGTTCAGCTTGCCATCGTCGCTCATGACCACCTTCGCACCATTGATGGTGTCGTCATCGCACTTGGCCACGGTGGGCTTGGCGATCACGCCGGTGGAGCGGGGTCCACCGATCTGGCTGTTGGCCAAGACCGAGGTGGAAACAGCGCCGATCGCCATCGCGGCGACGGCAGACAACAAGATCCTCGTTTTCATCTACGACCTCCGGTGAGTTTCTGGGGTCCTGGCCCCAATGACAACATCGCTTACAGGCCCTGGCACGTGCTACCGACCCCGCAGTCGAGCCGCGGTCATGGTTTCGTCGGGAGCTACACCTGTTGCGAACAATTTCTATATTAGCGCCAAAAACTGAGACTTCAATATATCGACAGCGACGGACAGAGGCTGGTTCCGCAACACCGCATAGGGATGTATCGGCTCGGACCACGAGTATCTGAACGGTCGCTCAGGGCAGGCGCTGCGTCGTTGACAGGAATCGGTTGGTGCACGCGGCGCCCGGCACGTCACAGGTTGCGTCGGGCCTGCCGGGTTCGAACGCACCCATGATGCTACCGGTGAGCCGCCGCGGAGCCATGAGGGGCGCGACGAGAAGCCAGCGTGCGGTCTCGACCTCACGATCCAGGTGCGGGTTGGCCAGCAGCAAGGCATCCAGGCAGGGGCCGGGGTTGCGGCTGCAGGCGGCCTGCGCGCGCTGCACCACCTCGGCGAGCCGACCGGGCAGGGATGGATCGCCGCTGGCGACCGACTCCCGCACGGCGAGGACGTTGGCGTAGGGGTTCACGCCGTGATCGCGCCAGTGGATGACGCTCAGCCTTTCCCCGAACGCCCGCTCGAACTCGAGGGCATGGTGGTAGAAGGTGCTCGTCGCCACGTCGGCGGTTCCCGAGGCCAGGGCTTCGACCTTGGCGTTGTTGGGGGTGTCGAGCCATTGCACCTTCAGGTTGGTGAGCGCGTTCTGCTTCATCAGCACAGGCCACAGCCTGCGTGCGAGTTCGCGCGGGTCGGCGGCGATACGACGCCCGGCGAGGTCGGCGAGCGTTTCCACCTGTCTGGGGCGCAAGGAGAAGAAGGCAAGGGGAGAATCCGCGAACACGGTCAGGATTCCCAGCGGGCTCATGCCGCGGGCGCGGGCTGCCACCACCGCCGCGTAGTCGGCGATGGCGGCATCGCATTCGTTTGCCTCCAGGCGTTCCAGGGCGTCTCCCGAACCACCCCCAGGGCGGATCTCGGTCGCCAGTTCCGCTTCGGCAAACCATCCTTCAGCCCTGGCGTGGTAGAGGGGCGCGTGATCGGCTGCGGGTGCCCAGTTCAGGCAAAGCACCATCCGGTCGGCGGCCGTCGCTGCCAGAGGCAGGGCGGACATCCAGGCCACGAGGAGGGCGGCGAGACCGGTCACCAACCCCGAGCGGAATGCAACCCAGGCATGGGGTGCCCTGGCGTTCAGTGCTGGCATCCCGGGCAGTAGAAGGTGGAGCGCTGTCCCTGGCGGATGAGACGGATAGTGCCGCCACACCGCGGGCAGGCCTCGCCAGCCCGTCCATAGACCGCCGACTGGTTCTGGAACTCCCCCGCCCTGCCGGCGCCGTCGACGTAATCGCGCAAGGTCGAGCCTCCGGCCGCGATGGCGCGACCCAGTGTGGTCTTGATGGCGTCGGCGAGCCTCTCGCATCGCGCGCGCGACAGGCGCTTCGAAGGTGTCTTCGGGTGTATGCTAGCCGTGTGCAGCGCCTCCGAGGCGTAGATGTTGCCCACCCCGGTGACCAGATTTCCGTTCATGATGATCTGCTTGATGGCGGCGGCCCGACGGCGTGTGACGGAATGGAGGTAATCGCCGTCGAACAGGCTGGAAAGCGGCTCAGGCGCCAGATCCCTGAGCAACGGGTGCTCCGGCTCACCCGGCGCCAGCCAGTGGACACTGCCGAATCGCCTCGGGTCGTGATAGCGCAGCACCCGGCCGTCGTCCAGCACCACCTCGACGTGGTCGTGCTTGAGCACGGCAGTGCCGGGGTCGACGATGCGCAGGCGGCCTGACATCCCAAGATGCACCATGGCAGTGCCGCGGTCGGTCTCGATCATCAGGTACTTGGCGCGTCGGCCAAGGTTCCGGATGAGCGCGTCCTGCAGCCCTGCGGCAAGCGAGTCCGGCACCGGCCAGCGCAGGCGTGGTTCACGCACCCGCACCTCACGGACCCGCCGCCCGACGAGCCCGGACTCCAGGGAGCGTCGCGTGGTCTCGACCTCTGGCAACTCGGGCATGGTGGCCTCAACGATCCTTCGGCGGGGAAAGCAGTCTGTCGGCCTGCTCCGCCGCGAAGGTGTAGAGCAGGTTCTCGTCCCGCCGCGCCAGCACCAGTTCCGGCGTACGCTGCACCACCAGGAACTCCAGTGTTCGTCCGTCCTTCAGACCCACGCGAACCAGTTCCCCCTTGGGAGGAGACTCGGCCGGTGCAGTCGACAGGCTGGAGGCATAACGCCACTGTTCAAGCCTGTCCCGAAGCGCGTCCTGGGAGGGGCGCTCCGCTTCCGGGGGCTCGGGATCGAGCACGATGCGGCCATCCCGGGTCTCCATCGCGACCGCCCCCGCGCGCAGGCTCACCGGGATCTCGTCCTCCGCGAGCAGCATGTGGGACGCCAGCGCATCGGTGCGCGTTGGCAGCCCGAAGCCGATCGTAGGGCTGACGAGGTGGACGCTCCCGCTGGTCAGAAGATATTGCTCGTTGGTGAGTGGGTTGACGGCGCCGAAGGCGAACACCTGCTCACCCAGGGTGACGCTGGCGAATGGTCTGACCAGTTCGAAGCGTTCGAGGTCCGCTGCGGGAAGCCGACGCGAAGAAGTGGCCGCTACGAGGTCGAGCAGGCGTCCCGCCTGCGAACCGTCGGTGCGGGCGCGGAAGGGCTGGGTCTGCATCCACTGGCGCCCCCGACGTTCCAGCACGAACTCTGGCAGACCGTCGCGCTGGATGCGGATCCTGTCGACGTCGTTGCGCTTCAGCGCGGACAGTGGCTGCGCGGGCTCGGATGATTCGTGCCCCGGCCGAAGCGTCATCCACACGGCGAGGCCGCCCACCAGCAGTGCGAGCAGCAGGTTGATCAGCAGGGAACGCTTCATGGGCCGCCAGGACCGATCATCCGCGAGCCATCGGCTGACCCATGGCTCAGCTTTGTCGACGCCGCCACCAGATCATGCCGCCGGTGAACAGCAGCGCGCCCGGAATGGCGATCAGAAAGGCCAGCACCAGGAACAGAAGCGATGAACGCGACAACTCCAGCGAGCCGTCCACAAGGGGGCGCGGCTGCAGTGTGATGAGGTTTTCGTCCCCGGACAGCCAGTTGACAAGGTTGATACCGAGGTCGAGATTGCCCAGGAGGCCGGCATAGGTGTTGGCGAGGAAATGTCCAGTGCCGGTCACCACGACCCGCTGCGGTTTGCCCGACACTTCACGTTCCAGGGCGGCCACCACGGTGACCGGACCCTTGATGTCCCGTCCCTTGTCGAACGCGACGTCGCCTTCGAGTGCGCCGGTTTCGACCCAGCCGCTCTGCGCAACCTCGACGAGCGGCGTAAAACGCCAGCCGGGGTCATCCGGCTCCGGCGCGAGTGGGCGCGCGCTAGGGAAGGCGGTGTTGAGGGCGAAGTCGCGCGTCGCCGGATGGCTGCCGTAGGAGAAGGCGATCGCGAGCGTCGCCGAGGCTTTCAGGGCATTGGCTGCCGGATCCACGACGACGCCGGGGCCTGGCTGGAGCCGGAGTTTCTCCGCGAGGGGCTGGAGTCCGTGGAGGGGTTCCTGGTCGATGAGCCAGAACAGGCTGCCTCCGGCCTCCACCCAGGCGAGGATCTTATCCACTTCCACGGGGAGGAGGTCGACCTGCGGAGCGGCGATCACCAACACCGCGGCGTTGTCCGGCACGGCCTGGGCGGCGGCGAGGTTCAGCGAGGCGATGCGGAAGCCCTTCGCCTCCATGCGCTTGCCGAATTCGCCGAGGTCATGGTTGGCGATACCGGTGGGTTTCCGCTCGCCGTGGCCGTCGAGGAACATGATCAGCCGCTCGGTCTTGCGGGCCAGCCGCGCCAGCAGGTTGGTGAGCGACTGCTCATCCAGACTGGTGAGGTGCTCGCTGCGGCCGTCGTACTCGACCACCATTTCCCCGTCGACCCGCACGTTGGCCGCGGCGACTGCCTTGGGCTGTTCCCGCGGGTCGATGAATTCGACCGAAATGTCATTCTTCACGCGCTGGTAGCGCGCCAGGAAATCGGCAATGCCCTCGCGAAGGTTGCCCATGGATGCATTCTGGGCGGTGGCGTAGGCGGTGATCCTGACCGGCCCTTTCAGCAGGGCGAGCGTCTGGACGCTGCCCACGCTGAGGCTGTTGCGGGCGTTCTGGGTGAGATCCCATTCATGGAAGTGCTGTTGGGCGAGTTGCGCCAGCAGCAGTGCGGCAGCCACCAGCAGGGCGGCGAACACGCTGTTCTGGGCCAGCAGGGCGAGACGGGTGCGACGCGAGGCGATCATGCGGCGAGCCGGTCCCGGTCGAGGCGACGCACCGTGAGAGCCAGAAAGAGTCCCGTCAGAAGGGCAAAATAGGCGAAATCCCCGGTGTGGAAACTCCCTTTGGCGAAGCTCTCATAATGTTTGAGCAGGGACAGCAGGTGCATCGGGCTGTCGGGGTCGGAGGTGCCCATGTTCGCGAGCCAGAGCAGCAGGAGTGCGCCGAAAGCGGAGACCGCAGCCACCACCGGCTGGGCCGTGAGGGACGACAGATACAGGCCCACCGCAGAGAAAGCGCCGCCGAGCAGCAACAGGCCCAGCACATTGGCCCCCAGCAGCCCCATATCCACCTGGCCGCCCGCGTGGAGTGAAAGAGCCATGAGCGTCGGCAGGGCGCACGCCAGAGCCAGGAATGCGAGCAGGCCGACGAACTTGCCGAGGACGATCTCCGACAGGCTCACCGGTGCCGAAAGCAGCAAGGTGAGGGTCTGATTGCGCCTTTCCTCCGCAAGCAGGCGCATCGACAGCAAGGGCACCATCATTAGCAGCACGATTGCTGCCAGGCTGAACGTGGGGCCCGCGATCATCGCGGTGGCGCCGGGAGGATTGGGGTATTGCACCAACTGGGGCTGGATCTCGAGGTAGCGGTCCAGGGCGACCAGGAAGCTGTAGCCGAGGATGAGCTGCAGCATGGCCAGCACCACCCACGCGAGAGGTGAGCCGAACAGGCTGCGCAGTTCCTTGGCGGCGATCGTCAGGATCATGGGCCTGCTCCGGTCGGGGATGACGGTGCGGATGCGTCCTCCTCTCCCTGGGTGAGTTGCACGAAGACTTCCTCGAGCGATGTTTCCACGGGGGTGAGCTCGGCCAGGCCCCAGTCCTCCTCGACGCTGGCGCGCACCAGTGCCTCGGCCGGGTCGACTCCGGGGGCGTGGAACAGGCGGAACCGCGTGCCGCCCAGATGCTCGACCGAGCGCACGCCCGGTATCGCGGCGAGCCGGTCGCCGGTCGGCGCACGACGCAATGAGATCGTCAGCGCATGCCCGCCCCGATGCTGCTTCAGCGCGGCGATGGTGTCCGTGTAGACCACGCGCCCGGCGCTGAGGATCTGCACCCGGTCGCAGACGGTCTCGACCTCAGGCAGGATGTGGGTGGAAAGCAGCACGCTGTGGCTGCTGGCGAGTTCCCGGATCAGGGCCCGGATCTCGCGGATCTGGTTGGGGTCCAGGCCGACCGTGGGCTCGTCGAGCACCACCACGTCGGGATCGTGCACGATCGCCTGGGCAATGCCCACGCGCTGCTGGTAGCCCTTCGAGAGGGTGCCGATGAGACGGTGCCCGACGTCTGCGAGACCGCATCGGGCCTCGGCCCGTGCCACGGCGCCGGGGAGGTCGGAGCGCGCCACGCGGTGCAGTCGGGCGGCGAAACGAAGGTATTCGTCGACCGAAAAGTCGCGGTAGAGGGGCGGCGTCTCCGGCAAGTAGCCGATGCGGGCCTTGGCCCGCGCCGGTTCTTCGAGCATGTCGACGCCGCACACATGGATCTCCCCCGCGCTCGGAGCGAGGTTGCCCGTGATCATCTGCATGGTCGTCGTCTTGCCGGCCCCGTTCGGACCGAGCAACCCGAGGACTTCGCCGCGGTACAGGGTGATGGAAATGTCCTGCGCTGCGCGTCTCGCGCCGAAATTGCGCGTGAGCTTGCTTGCGGAAAGGGTGAGTTCCGGACCGGATTCCAAGGGAGGGCGCTGCGTGCCGGGTGACGGTGTTGCGGACTGGCGGAGCCGCGATACGCGCGGCCGGACACAACCTTGTGACTGCCCGGAAATATACCTAAACTGAGCCGAAGGTTCCAAGAACCATCTGCTTGCGCCCTTCTCTAAACGGGCTCTGCCCCGGGCCCCTGCAGGTGTTGGCCGGCGAGCGAACCTCCACCACATCTCCAAAGTCCCGATGCCCATGCGCTTCTCATTTCTCTTCCTCGCCCTGAGCCTGTCCCTGCCTGCCTGCGCGCAACACACCCGATCTGACGCTCAGGCAGGTCGACTGTCGGGCACGCTGTTGCTCGCCCAGGCCACCGAAGGCGGGGAGCCCGCGGCGGCGGTCGTCGGGGGTCAGGGCGACAAGGGCGCCCGCTATCCCTCGGTCGCCCTGTCTCGCGAGCTTCTCTACAAAATGTTGCTCGCCGAGGTCGCTGGCCAGCGCGGCAACCTCCGCCTCGCGGCACGCGCCTATCTCGACATGGCGCAGAGCACCCGAGATGCACGACTCGCGAAGCGCAGCACCGAACTTGCGATGATGGGTCGGTTCAGCGACATCTCGGCGGAGGCCGCCAGTGTCTGGCTCGAACTCGAGCCCGAGTCACAGCAGGCGCGTCAGGCGCTGCTGGCCAACCTGGTCGGCAACAACCGGCTGTCCGACGCGAAACCGGTGCTGCAGAAGATGCTGGCGGGCGACAAGGCGCGAGCTGGTGCGCTGTTTCTGCAGCTTCCCCCAGTGCTGGCGCGTCAGTCCGACAAGTCCGCCGCTCTGCGCCTGGTTCAGGACCTCGCCCAGCCGCACGCCCAACTTCCCGAGGCGCGGTTGGCGGTGGCACAGGCGGCGGCCAATGCGGAGAACTTCGCGCTCGCCGAGACGGAGGTGGACAAGGCATTGCAGTTGCGGCAGTCGTTCGAAGGGGCGGCCCTGTTCAAGGCGCAGCTGTTGCAACGCGGCGGCATGGATCAGGCAGTGACCTATCTCGGCCAGTTTCTGGCCGCCAACGAAGGCGCCCGGGACGCGCGCCTCATGTATGCGCGCATGCTCGCCGCCGATCGGCGCATGGACGAAGCGCGCGACCAGTTCCAGCGGCTCGAGCGGGAGGCGCCGGCCAACGCCGAGGTGATGGTGATGCTGGGTTTCATCGCCATGCAGTCCCAGGATTTCGCCACGGCCGAGGCCAAGTTGAAGCGCGGTCTGGAACTCAACTACCGTGATCCGGACACCCTTCATTTCTATCTTGGTCAACTGGCCGAGGAGGGCAAGCGCCCTGAAGACGCCATCGGCCATTATGCCAATGTGCGCGGCGGCGATCAGGCGATCCCGGCGGCCGCACGCCACGCCCTTCTCCTCGGGCGGATGAATCGTGTCGACGAAGCGCGCAGGGTGCTGCAGGAGTCCGAGCCCCAGACCGATCCGCAGCGTGCCATTCTGGCGCAGGCGGAGGCACAGGTTCTGCGCGACGCGAAGCAACACCGCGAGGCCTTTGACGTGGTCTCGGACGCCCTGGCGCAGCAGCCGGACAACCCGGACCTGCTCTACGATGTCGCCATGGCGGCCGAGAAAGTGGACCGGCTGGATGTGTTCGAGGAGAAGCTCAAGCGCCTCATCGAGATCAAACCCGACCATGCCCAGGCCTACAACGCACTCGGTTACACGCTCGCCGATCGCAACATCCGCCTGGCGGAGGCGCGCAGCTATATCGAGAAGGCGCTTACCCTGTCGCCGGACGATGCCTTCATTCTGGACAGCATGGGCTGGGTGCGTTTCCGACAGGGCAGCGTCGATGACGGCCTGCGCTACCTGCAGCGTGCCTATGCCGTCAGGCCGGACCCCGAGATCGCCGCCCATCTCGGCGAGGTCCTCTGGGCCAAAGGCATGAAGCAGGAGGCCGAACGGCTCTGGCGCGCAGCCTTTGCGGACCACCCCACCAGCGAGGAACTCCAGGTCGTCATCGGGAAATTCCTCAAGTGAGCCGCGGCTTGCGCAACCGGTGAAGGCGGCCTTGGCGACGGTGCCGCCGGGGGCCGGGCCGCTGCCTGCCGGTTCGTGTCTGGCCGGTCGCCAGATGTGGGCTGTATGCGTGCTGTGCGCGTTCTCGCTGATCCTCTCTCTGGTGGGCTGCGCCGGGCTCGAACGCAAACCGGGAGGAGTCCAGGGTCGGCCAGACCCTGACGGCTTTGTTCTGGAGGGCCGCATCGGGGTGCGCCAGGACGGCGATGGCTACAGCGGCAGCATCCTTTGGCGGCATTCCGCCGAACGCGATGTCATCGAATTGTTCACCCCTGTCGGTACGCTCCACGCCCGGCTCTCGCGCGACGCGGACGGTGCCATGATCGAGATGGCGGATGGCAGGCGCCAGCGCGAGCCCGATGCGGCCAGCCTGTCACGACGCGTGATCGGATGGGAACTGCCCCTCGCGGAGCTGCCCTATTGGCTCTTCACCCGCCCCGCGCCCATCGACGGGTCGGCGAAGCTGGAAAGTGATGCAGCCGGTCGTCCGACCCGGCTGACCCAGGCGGGGTGGTCGGTGCTCTACCGCGACTACTTCCAGCGTGCCTCCGATCCCTTGCCGTCCCGGTTGGATCTGGAGCGCGAGGGCCTCAAGGTGAGACTGGTGGTGTCGCGGTGGAGCGAAGCGAGGTGAACCGGTACGACGAGTGGCCGGCGCCAGCCAAGCTGAATCTGTTCCTCCACGTGACGGGCCGTCGGCCAGATGGCTATCACGACCTGCAGACCTTGTTCCGTTTGCTGGACCATGGGGACTCGCTGCGTTTCGAAGTACGTGGCGATGGCCGGGTACGACGGGTCTCCGGGCCGTCCGAGGTGCCGGAGGATCAGGATCTGGTGGTGCGTGCGGCCCGGTTGCTGCAAGCCGAGTCCGGGACCCGGTCCGGGGCAGACATCCACCTTTTCAAGCGCCTGCCTTTCGGGGGTGGCGTCGGCGGTGGGAGTTCCGATGCTGCGACCACCCTGGTGGCGCTGAACCATCTTTGGCGGGCTGGATTCAGTCGGGAAAGGCTGCAGGCGCTGGGCCTGCGCCTGGGGGCGGATGTTCCCGTGTTCGTGTTCGGGCGCAATGCCTTCGCCGAGGGGGTGGGGGAGCGGCTCCAGGCCGTGGACCTGCCTCCGGCGTGGTACGTGGTGCTGACACCGCCCGTGCACGTGTCCACGGCCGCGGTGTTCGCGCATGCGGATTTGACACGCGATAGCGTTCCGATCACACTGGCGACCTTTTTTTCGGGGGCCGTGCGCAACGATCTTGAAGAGGTCGTCTGTTGCCTGCACCCTGAAGTGGCGGCAGCGCTGGAGTGGTTGTCCGAATTCGGTCCGGCCCGCATGACGGGATCCGGGGCCAGCGTGTTTTGCGGTTTCACAACGCCGGAGCGGGCACAGGCAGTGTGGGATCGGAAGCCCGCCCAGTGGCGTGGCTTCGTCGCTCGAGGTCTTCAGGAACACCCGTTGCTGAACCTGGGCGATTTGTAGTGACATCTGGGGAGTCGCCAAGTTGGTTAAGGCACCGGATTTTGATTCCGGCATACGAGGGTTCGAATCCTTCCTCCCCAGCCAACTCTCCTGGCACATCTGACAGTCCATGGCATACGACAGCCTGATGGTGTTCACCGGCAACGCCAACCCGCGCCTCGCCGAAGACGTCTGCAAGCACCTCAACATTCAGCTCGGCAGGGCGACCGTCGGCCGCTTCAGCGATGGCGAGGTGATGGTCGAATTGCTGGAGAACGTGCGCGGCAAGGATGTCTTCGTCCTGCAGTCCACCTGCCAGCCGACCAACGACAGTCTGATGGAAGTGATGCTCATGGTGGACGCTCTCAAGCGTTCCTCGGCCGGACGCATCACCGCTGCGATCCCCTACTTCGGCTACGCGCGTCAGGACAGGCGCCCGCGCTCGGCGCGCGTTGCGATCAGCGCCAAGGTGGTGGCCAACATGCTCCAGTCCGTGGGGGTGGACCGCCTGCTCACCATGGACCTCCACGCCGACCAGATCCAGGGTTTCTTCGATATTCCGGTGGACAACATCTACGCTGCGCCCATCCTTCTCGGGGATGTCTGGAAGCAGGGTTTCCAGGACCTGATCGTGGTCTCTCCGGACGTCGGCGGGGTGGTGCGGGCCCGGGCGCTGGCCAAGAGACTCGAGTCGGATCTGGCGATCATCGACAAGCGGCGCCCCCGGCCCAATGTGGCCACCGTCATGAACATCATCGGCGACGTCGCGGGCCGCACCTGCCTCATCATGGACGACATGGTCGACACGGCCAACACCCTGTGCGAAGCGGCGCGTGCGCTCAAGGAGAAAGGCGCTGCCAAGGTGCTCGCCTATTGCATCCACCCCGTGCTCTCGGGTAGGGCTGTGGAGCGCATCACCGAGTCCGTGCTGGACGAGATCGTGGTCGCGGATACCATTCCCCTGCGCGAGGATGCGCGGGCCTGCCCCAAGATCCGCCAACTCGGCGTGGCGGGTCTGCTGGCGGAGACCGTGCGCCGCATCAGCAACGAGGATTCCGTGTCATCGCTTTTCATGGAGTAGGCGCGAGCCTGCTCCGTGTGGGTGGGTCAGGCGGGGCCGCCACAAGGGGGTTTCACCTGTCCCGATCGAGAATCGATGCCCGCTGGTCGCGGCTGGCGTCGGGTCAAAGGAGAACGACATGCAATTCGAAGTGATCGCGAGCCCGCGGTCTTTGCAGGGAACGGGTGCGAGCCGCCGCCTGCGCCGCAAGGGTCTGGTGCCTGGCATCGTCTATGGCGGGGGCAGCGCGCCCCAACCCATCGAACTCGACCACAAGGCGCTCTCGCTGCGCCTGCGCAACGAGGCCTTCCATGCCTCCGTGCTCACCCTTAAGGTGGGTGATGAGGTCGGCCTCGCGCTGCTGCGCGATGTCCAGATGCACCCCTACCGCCAGGAGATCCTGCACGTGGACTTCCAGCGTGTGGCCAAGGATCAGGCCATTCACGTCAAGGTGCCCCTGCACTTCCTGAATGCGGAGAGCTCGAACGGCGTGAAGTTCGGCCACGGCATCATCAACCACGTGATGAACGAGATCGAGATCACCTGTCTGCCTGACGCTCTTCCCGAATTCATCGCTGTGGATCTCGGTGCGATGGAACTGGGTCAGTCCGTGCACCTGGCCGAGATCCAGTTCCCTGCAGGTGTCGAGTCGGTTCAGTACAAGCGTGGTGACAACGCCGTGGTGGTCACCATCCAGGTGCCAGGCGGCGAGGCGGAGCCCGAGAAGAAGTAATCCGCTTCATCCACGGTCTCGAGGCCCGCTCGGGTTTTCCCGCAGCGGGCCTTCGCGTCTTTCGAGGTTCATCAGAGACATGAGCACGGTCGGCACGAATCTCCGGCAGGCATCCGCATACTGGGGGCGGGCTGGTTTCCGCCAGACCAGTAGCGGGCACGTGAGTACGGCTTTACTGGCCGCTCGGTCATCCCTGCGATGCGCCTGATCGTCGGTCTGGGAAATCCCGGCCGGGAGTACGAGGCCACGCGGCACAACGCCGGATTCTGGTTCGTGGATGCCGTTGCAGCACGCGCGGGCGTTTCCCTGCGTCTCGAGTCCCGCTTCCAGGGTCTGGCGGGAAGGATTTCGCATTCCGGGCGCGAGTGCTGGCTGCTCGAGCCCCAGACCTTCATGAATGCCAGCGGCCGTTCGGTGGGAGCGCTGGCACGGTTCTACAAGATCGAGCCCCACGAGGTGCTGGTGGTCCACGACGAGCTCGATCTGCCCCCCGGAGCTGTCAAACTCAAGCGTGGCGGCGGAGCCGCGGGCCACAACGGATTGAAGGACATCATCGCCGCAATCGGTCAGGATTTCTGGCGCCTGCGTCTGGGTCTTGGCCATCCGGGCGACCGGGCTCAGGTGATCCACTACGTGTTGCAGCCGCCGCGGCGGGAGGAAATGCCCGGTATCGAGCAGGCCATCGACCGCGCGCTGGCCTTGTGGCCGACGATCTGGGAGGGCCGCATGGAGGCTGCCATGCTGGCCCTGCACACCAAGGCCGGCGTCGAGACCAGCCCCGACGCCACGGCACCGAAGGGCGGGGCCCGCCGCCCGCGTGACGGCGACTGAACCGCGAGACATCCTCCACCCATTTTCCCAGGCGACACAGCCGACACCGGCACACGCTCCACGGAGAACACATGAGCCTCAAATGCGGAATCGTCGGACTGCCCAACGTCGGCAAGTCCACCCTGTTCAATGCGCTGACCAAGGCGGGTATCGCCGCGGAAAACTATCCCTTCTGCACCATCGAGCCCAATGTGGGCATCGTCGAGATGCCCGACCCCCGGCTGGACAAGCTGGCCGCGATCGCCCGGCCGCAGAAGGTTCTTCCCGCCACGGTCGAATTCGTGGATATCGCGGGCCTCGTGGCCGGGGCGTCGAAGGGCGAAGGGCTGGGCAACCAGTTCCTTGCCAACATCCGCGAGACCGACGCCATCGCCCACGTGGTGCGCTGTTTCGACGATCCCAACGTCATTCACGTGGCCGGCAAGGTGGATCCCGTGTCCGACATCGAAGTCATCAACACCGAACTCGCGCTCGCCGACCTGGCCGGCGTCGAGAAACAGCTCGCCAAGTACGCCAAGGCGGCGAAGGCCGGCGGCGACAAGGAGGCGCAGCGGGTGGTGGCGGTGCTGGAGAAGCTGCAGGTCGTGCTGGACCAGGCCCGCCCGGCCCGAACCCTCGACCTCGCCCGGGAGGAGCTGGCGGTCATCAGGCAGTTCTTCTTCCTCACCATGAAGCCCACCATGTACGTGGCCAACGTGGCCGAGGGCGGCTTCGAGAACAACCCCATGCTCGACCGCGTGCGCGAGCACGCAGCGAAGGAGGGCGCCCCCGTGGTGGTCATCTGTGCAGCCATGGAAGCCCAGATGTCCGACCTCTCCGACGAGGACAAGGCCCTCTTCCTCGCCGACATGGGACTGGAGGAGCCCGGCCTCAATCGTGTTATCCGGGCCGCCTACCAGTTGCTGGGTCTGCAGACCTACTTCACGGCAGGCGAAAAGGAAGTGCGCGCCTGGACCATCCACCGGGGCGACACGGCCCCGCAGGCTGCGGGCGTCATCCACACCGACTTCGAGCGCGGCTTCATTCGCGCCGAGGTCATCGCCTACGACGACTACGTGGCTCTCAAGGGGGAGCAGGGCGCCAAGGAGGCTGGCAAGATGCGGCTCGAGGGCAAGGATTACGTCGTGCGCGACGGGGATGTGATGCACTTCCGCTTCAACGTCTAGTCTGTCATGCGGCCGAGTCGAGCTTTGCGCATACAGGCAAGCAGATGAGCAGGGGGGACTGACAGAATTTTGAAACCGCGCCCGGACCATTGGCGGGATGCGAGAATTCCGAATCATAGGGATCGAGACGGCGGCGTTGGTGGATCGCGAGGACGCAAACGCGTTCGTCAGGGGACTCACCTTCACCGGCAAGGGGAATGCATCAACGATGACCGCCATGACCGGATTTGTCGACACCGTACCCGAACCGCCGGTGGCCGAGCTTGCATTGGCGGGCGCTTGCCCTTTTGGGGAGCGTGCTCCGCCTCGGCCGGGCAGGCAGCGCCACCCTCGGCCGTTGATGACCGGGGCTGAAGCGATGCGCTGTGGCTGTCCTCTTCCCACCCTGCAGGGTTTGTCATGCTTGACGGCAGCAGTGCCGGCCACGGCTGGCACACCGTCCAGCGCTCCGCTCAAGGCTTCGGTTCATGGCTGCGCGTCACCGCTGGGCACTGGCAGCGAAGTACCGGCCGGTTGCCTCCGGCAATTCAAGTCGGTCCCGCGAGCAACCTCCCCGATCGCCACCGCTCAATCGGGGAGCGTCACGACCGGGGAGCCTCCCAGGGCAGCCGCCGATGTCAACGTCTCGGGCAACGCCCGAGACGTCGCCGACGTCGCGCACGTTGCCGCAGGGCTCGTGCGAGTCGCGAAGGGCGTCCCTTGGGTACGACACGCCGCGGTGTTCTGCGCCGAGGTCGGGCTCTTCACCGTTGCGCGGCACGACGTCATCCTGACACTCGATCGAACCACCTCCCGGACAACGCCGTCTCTCGCGATCCTGCTCGGCGTCCTTGCCACGTCGATCTCGCAATCGCTGCACTTGGCCTTCGCGCCGAAAGCCGGGGCGCGATGAAGGATCGGCGACACGTCTTCTTCGCAGCCCACCCGACGGTGGGGCACACCAGCGCGCTCCGTGCGATCGGCGCCGAACTGCGCGCGCGCGGACACGCTACGAGCTTCGCCATCGTCCACGCGCGGGTGCCGTTTGCAACGCTCTGGCCTGAGCCGGTGCGCGCGGCGTTGAGCCTGCCCGCCGCGATCGCCGCGGAGGGCGCGGAGGTGGTGAAGCTCAGCGCTTCACCCGGGTCCCTGTGGCACGCAGTGCGGCTCCCTCGGGCGACGGGCCAGGCCGAACTCGAGATCGCCCTCGCGCTGTTCACGAGCGGTCTCGACGCGCAGGCGCGACAACTCGCCGCTCACATCCGGCGGACGGGTGCGTCCGTCGTCGTGGGCGACTACCTGATGCCCGCAGCGTTGCTCGGAGCGCGCCTCGCGGCGCGACCGTTCATCGCGCTCTACCACTCGGCTCTGCCGTTCCCCGCGGTGGGCGCGCCGCCGTTCGGGACCGTATTGCCCGAACCCGCGCGCGGGAGCGAGGTGTGGCGCGAGGCCGAGGCGCGGCTCACGCGCATGAGCGCCGACTTCGATTCCCGTATCGCTCGCGCCGCGAGGCGACTCGGACTTGAACCGCCCGGGGACGGCCTGTTGCCACGCCCGATCTCGCGCGACCTGAATCTGCTCACGACCGCTCCGGAACTGGAGCCGGGCCTCCTGCCGCTCGACGGAAATGTCGTGATGGCCGGGCCGTGCCTCCCGAAGGGATCTGCAGTTGACAGCGCTGGGCAGGCAGTTCTCGACGCGCTGCCGCGCGATCGGAGGCTCGTCTACGTGTCCCTCGGCACGGTCTTCAATAGCCAACCCGCCGTGTTCCGTGCGCTGATCGCTGGCGCGTCCGCCGCAGGCGCCCACCTCGTCGTCAGCGCCGGCGCCAGTTTCGACGCGCTGGCGGATCTACGCTCGCCATCGGTGCACATCCATCGGCGCGTACCGCAGGTGCCGCTGCTCCAGCGAATGGACGCCGTCGTTACGCACGGCGGAAACAACACCGTGCAGGAGTGCCTCGCCACGGGTCGGCCGATGGTAGTGATCCCCTTCGGCGGAGATCAGGTCGCCAACGCGCATCGGGTCGAACGACTCGGCGTGGGCGTGCGAATGAGCGCCACGGCCCTCTCGGTAGACGCCGTGCGGACGGCGGTCGAAACGCTCTCGGAGGCACGCTTCATCGAGCGCGCCAGGGAAATCGCGCGCGCGCTCGAGACCTACGGCGGCACGCCCGCGGCGGCCGACGCGATACTCGGGTTTCCGTAACGGCCACCCACAGGCCTCGAATGGCGGCCCCCAGGGGAGCGACGCCCCGGCAGCGCATGAGGGGACACTGATGCTTTGCTCGGGGTCCACGTTGCGCGCCAGCACAAGTGCCATTTCAAGTCGATGGTCTTGAGCTTCTCGGCGCCGCAGGGCGGGCAGCGTTGCATCTCGATGCCGGAGACCCGCGTGAGCAGCAGTGCCCGGCTGATGCAGTGTGGCCATGCCCGGGCGGTCTCGGCCTCGCACTCGGCGGCGGTTGCAGTTTCAGCGGCCACGTGCTCCCGAGCGGGCGGCTCCTTTGGCACCACCACCGGCCGTAGCGTGGCGTGCGGCGCCAGCACCCCATGGAAGCGAATGCCTTGTAGCTGCGGCATTGGCGCCTGCGCGGCCAGCCGCTGCGCGAAGCGACACATCCCGATGATGTCGATACCCCCAGTTCCCGCGCCAACATGGCGGTCAGGCAACGGCCACAGTCCGCGCGGAAATTCGGTATCCGCCCTTTCTTCACTGATGCTTGA
>JBILUV010000015.1:0-27112 GCA_044370825.1 Burkholderiales bacterium
TCCGGCGAAAGGGAGGAAAAGGGATGGGGAGCGTCATTCATGGTCCTGGATTGTAAGGAAGCCTGGGGCAGGGGTGGCCGGGACGCGTGCTACATTCCCGGCGGTCTCGGAAGGGTGCATGTGGATCGTGCGCACGCGCCCGACCATCCCTGGACGCTGCGCCGGCGCGCCGGCATCACCTGGAACCTGCTCATGAGAACCCTGCTCACCTCGCTGCTGCTGGTGCTCGCCGTCGCGGCCATGCCGGCCTTCGCCTGCGATCCCCGGCAACTCGTCACCGAGGAGGCGTGGATCGCCTCCGACACCCCGGGCATCTCGCTGTACGTGCGCAACAAACGTCAAGCGTGCCCCCCGGCCGGCGCCTCCGGCCGGGTGCTGCTCTACGTCCACGGAGCCACCTACCCCTCGGAGACCGCCTTCGATCTGGCGCTGGACGGCCAGTCGTGGATGGAATTCATCGCCCGACACGGCTGGAATGTCTGGCTGGTCGATCTTCGCGGCTACGGCCGCAGCACCCGCCCGCCGGAGATGGAGCGCCTGGCCACCGAGAACGCCCCCATCGTCACCACGGATGTGGCGGTGCGCGACGTCGGTGCCGCGGTCGAGCACGTGCGTCGGCACACCGGTGCGGAAACAATCACGCTGCTGGGCTGGTCGTGGGGTACCACGACCATGGGCGCCTACGCTGCGGCCAACCCGTCGAAGGTGTCGAAGCTGGTGTTGTACGCGCCGCTGTGGCTGCGCAGCGGCCCGCATCCGCTGGCCGGCTCCGGTCCACTGCCGGCCTACCGCACCGTCGCGAAGGACGGGGCGCGCAAGCGCTGGCTGGCGGGTGTGCCGGAAGACAAGCAGGCCGGGCTGATTCCGCCCGGCTGGTTCGAGGCCTGGGCTGACGCCACCTGGGCCACCGACCCGACGGCTGCAACCTCCGGCCTGCTGCGTGCGCCCAACGGGGTGCTGCAGGACGTGCGCGGCTACTGGCTGGCCGACAAACCCTACTACGACCCCTCGACCATCACCGTGCCGACCCTGGTGGTGGTGGGGGAATGGGATCAGGATACTCCGCTGGTCATGGCGCAGACCGTGTTCTCCCGCCTCACCGCGGCACCCACCCGCCGTCTGGTGACCATCGGCGAGGGTACCCACACGATCATCATGGAACGCAACCGGATGCAGTTGTTTCGGGAGGTGCAGTTGTTCCTCGACGAGCCGGCACCCTGACCCGGCCCGCGGGGCCGCTTCAGCGCCGTGTCAGCCGGACGTAGCGCAACAGCCCGAATACCCCTGCTACCGGCCAGAACAGCATGGGCGGGACTGTCCCCCAGGCGGCCTGCCTGCGCTGCCGGCGTTCGGAGATCAGGGCATCGCGGCGGGCGGTGATGTCGGCGATGGCAGAACAGGTCTCACTGTCGGACCGGGCGACCTCGGCCCGCCCCTGAACCGCATCGTTCCACAGGGGGGCCGTTTCGGCTTCGCCGGCCTTGTGCCGTTCACAGGCCGCACGGGCGTCACTGGCAGCGGCGTTGGCCTCGAACACCGGCGTGTTGAGGCTGTCGGCATGGCGTTTCGCGTTCAGCCAGACCCCGAGATGACCGGTCACGCCGGCGAGGGCGACGACCATGAGGAGGACGGCCCCCACTGGCCCGCGCAGGTAGGTGATGCTCATGAGGCCTGTCGCCTGTCGTTGGGTCCGCCGCCGGCGGGATGGAAACTCCGTCTGCACATCCTCCGATCCGCTAGCGAAAACGGTGCCTGGAACTGCCGGACTCCGGCCAGGGTCCATCCAGCGACAGCCGCGCGTGCCCGTGAGGCGGCCACGTGAAATTTTCTTCAGCGCCCGTCCAGCCCGGACGTGGCCCGCGCAACCCCTAAAGGGAGACACGCCATGCAGCCGCAGCGCACCGCCCCAATCGCCGTGTCGCGATCCGGACGCAGGACTCAATACCGGCTCGCCATCCACCTCGGACAGGCCACCCTGCTCGCCGCAGTGGCCGGTGCCACGGCGGCGGCCGAGCCCGTGGCCAATGCCCTGACCATCTACAGCAGCGCGCCTGCGGGCGCGGTGCCGGTGGACACCTTCCGGGCTGGAGGTCAGGCCGGTTACGCCGTGCCGGGCTATGCCGTGGTGCGCCACGAGCGCGACATCACCCTGGCCGCAGGACGCAATGAAGTCCGCTTCACCGACGTGGCCGGCCTGATCGATCCGACCACCGTCTCGTTCCAGTCGCTGAGCGACCCCGCGGGCACCCGCGTGGTGGAGCAGAACTTCCAGTTCGACCTGGTTTCCACCGACAAGCTGCTCCAGAAGTTCGTCGACCGCAACATCGCGGTCGAGCAGGTGCGCGGCGAGGAAGCATCGACCTTCGAGGGGCGACTGCTGTCGACGCGGGGGGGCATCGTGCTCGCCCAGCCGGACGGCACGGTGCGAACCCTGTCGCATCACGCCGCCGTGACCCTGCCCAGCCTGCCGGGCGGCCTGATCACCCGGCCGACCCTGCTGTGGGACATCGCCGCTTCGCGTACCGGCGAGCAGCGCACCCGGGTTGCCTACCAGACCGGCGGCATCACCTGGTGGGCGGACTACAACCTGGTCTACGCCGAGGGCCCGGGCGCGGACCAGTGCCGGCTCGACGTCAGCGCGTGGGTCAGCATCCTCAACCAGTCCGGGGCCTCGTATCCCGACGCGCGGCTCAAGCTCATCGCCGGGGACGTGCATCGCGCCCCTGCGCCCGCTCCCTCGCAGCGCATGATGATGCGCGCCGCCGAGATGGTGGCGGACGCCGCGCCCGGATTCGAGGAGAAGGCGTTTTTCGAATACCACCTCTACACCCTCGGGCGTCCCACCAGCCTGCCGGACAATTCGACCAAGCAGATCGAACTGTTCCCGGCCGCCAGTGGCGTGCGCTGCGAGCGTACCCTGGTCTACCAGGGCGGCGCCGCCTACATGCATGGCGCCGAGCCGCTGCTCGAACGGCATCCGGGCATCACCGGGAACCGCAAGGTGGACGCCTTCCTCGGCTTCCGCAACGAACGCGACAACGGCCTCGGGGTGCCCCTGCCCGCCGGCCGGGTGCGCGTCAGCAAGCTCGATACCGCAGACGGATCGCTCGAATTCATCGGCGAGGACCGCATCGACCACACTCCCCGCAATGAGTCCGTGCTGCTCAAACTGGGCTCGGCCTTCGACGTGGTGGGCGAGCGGCGCCAGACCGACTTCCGCCTGGACACCGGCCGCAAGCAGATGAGCGAGGACTTCGAGATCCGTATCCGCAACCGAAAGAATGTGCCGGTCCGGGTGACGGTCAAGGAAATCCTGCACCGCTGGTCGACGTGGCGCGTGGTCTCCGCCACCCATTCGTGGACCAGGGAGGATGCACGCACGCTGCAGTTCCCGGTCGAGGTTGCGGCCGATCAGGAAGCGGTGATCCGCTACTCGGTGCGCTACACCTGGTGAGACCTGTCGTCGCGCCACAGGCGACGCCATATCCAGCCACCCGGCAGGTCCACACCGGTAAGCACGTAGCGCAGCACGTTGGCATTGCGAGTGGTGAGCACCTGACGGCGGCGCCCCCGGCCGCGGCCGCAGAACAACATCCGATCGCCAGGCTCGAGCGGGGTGTCCGGAGCAGGCAGCATGCGCAGCGCGCCCTCACGCTCCAGCGCCAGCGCGATCACCGGCAGATCCTCGAGGCGTGACTGCGGGTCGGCGAGCAATCCGCCCAGGGGTACGGGCTGGCGCTCCAGAATGTCCGCCACGGCGGGCATGTGGGCCTGGTCGACCCGCAGGGACCAGATCTCGGGCACCCGCTCCTCTGTAATGCCGGCGATGCGCGCCAGCAGTTCGTTGGCCCACGCGTTGGTCTCGGACTGCGCCGCCAGCAGGAAACGCGCAAGCAGAGGCGCCATCAGCGTGGCCAGGCAGGCGTGCACCACCACCGCCGCCGGCTGGACCACCACGGAAACCGCAGCTGCATCGAACAAGGGCGCGGAGCTGCGCTGGTTGCGTCGCACCACTGCGAACAGTCCGGGCGCGAGTCGACGTGCCATCTGGGTGATCGACAGATTCGTGACATCGTCGCCAGTGCCGGCGATCACCCCGACCGCCTCGCGGATGCCGGCCTGCTCGAGCACCCGCGCGTCCGTGGCTGAACCGCACACGCCCCCGGCGTGCTGGGCCACTGCGGCATCGGCGTCGACGATCGTCACGGCGTTGCCCCCCGTCTCCAGCCCTCGCGCGGTGCGCACGCCGAAGCGCCCGAAACCGCACAACACCCAGCGTCCCACCGGCGCGAACAGCGGCTCGCGCAGCTTTTCGTCCGGCGCGGCCGTCAGCCACTCGCGCAGCAGGTAATGTCCCGGCGTGCGCACGGCCGTGGCGAGATGCTCGCCGAACAGGGAGAACGGGTCGATGACATGGTCCGCCCCGAAAGCCGCCATGCTGGCAGCCACGGCATCGGACTCGCAGCGACAGATGACCGTGAGACCCGGACTGAGCAGCTTGGCTGCCGCCGCCACCGCAAGATTGGCATGATCGTCGTTGGTCAGCGCCACCACACCGCGGCAGGCGGGATGGTTCAATCCGGCGAGGGTCAGAGTGTCGGGCTGGCGCACGTCCCCGGCGAGCGCCGGTACGTCGAACTGCAGGGCCGCGAGCTCGACCTCGCCGACCCGGGCCGGATTGAGGTCAATGACCACGGAGCGCACGCCACGCTGATCGAGCGCGTCCACGAGCGCGGAACCGGTCTCTCCGTAGCCGCAGACGACATGGAAGGGCTCGCCCATGCGGTCCACCGCACGACGGAAACGCTCGGCCGCCAGCACCTGCTGGAAGGATGCATCCTGGGTGATCTGCAGGATCTTGCCGATGGCGTAGAACCACGCCACCACCGTCAGATAGATGGTGAAAGTGATCCACAGGCGCTGGGTATCGGTGAAGGCGTAGGGCAGCTCGCCAAAACCGATGGTCGTGGCGGTGTAGCTGATGAAATAGAAGGCGTGGAAGAAGCTCACCCGCCACGGCATGCCCTCGCCGTCGACCCCCGGAATGAGCACCATGCCCAGGATGGACACGGCGTAGCTGCCGATCAGGGTGAGCAGCGGCGCGCGCATGCGCCGCAGTGCCAGAAACAGGGCGCTGTTCATGAATCTCCCGGACCGGTCGCGCGGGCCGCGCTCAGCGCCGCAGCTGCGCGGTCTCGATGATCAGCAGCACGGCCGAGACCACATTGGCCACGAAGGCGCCACCCGACAGGGACACGATGCTCGCCATGATGTGCGGCGTCATCCCGCCCTGCACCGCATGGGCGGCGTAGGCCCAGATGACGGCGGCGGCAATGAGCTGCAGGTCGGCCACCAGACTGGTGGCAAGGTGCAGGGCACCGACCTGGGTGCGGTCCCCGAACTTCAGCACCGTCGCCACCAGGTTCACCGCGATCGCGGCGTACATCTCGTAGACGTTGTGTTGCACCGGGTCGGCCAGGTCACCGATGAAGAAACCGAAGTTGAGCGTCATGGCGAGGATGATGAAGAAGCCGAACACCACTTTCTCGAGATTCAAGGCAGCCCCCCGCGCAGGGTCAGATCGTAGACCCCGAATTCTGGCACGGGCGGGAGGGAAGTTGCCGCCGGTTATCGCCCTCCCCTGCATGCGGTACCCGCGCGCCGGAGATACACTTTCACTCGATGAGCCCTGATCTTGAAGGATTCGACCTCCGGCACCTGCCGCAGGCGTTCTACGACGATCCCTACCCCTGGTATCGCCTCCTGCGGGAGGAGTCGCCGGTGCGCCCCATGCCGGATGGCTCGTGGCTGCTGACCCGCCACGCCGACTGCGAGCAGGTGTACAAGGATCCGCGCAGCTTCAGCTCCGACAAGAAGGCGGAGTTCCGCCCCAAGTTCGGCGACTCGCCGCTGTTCGTCCACCACACCACAAGCCTCGTCTTCAACGACCCGCCTCTGCACACCCGGGTGCGGCGACTCATCGTCGGGGCGCTGACGCCGCGCGCCATCGCCGACATGGAGCCCCCCCTGGTGCTGCTGGTGGACGATCTGCTGGACCGGATGGCCGGGGCGGCGACGGTCGACCTGATCGAGGACTTCGCCTGCGCCATTCCGCTCGAGATCATCGGCAACCTGCTCGGCGTGCCGCGCGAGGAACGCGGGCCCCTGCGCGAGTGGTCGCTCGCCATCCTCGGCGCCCTCGAACCCCAGCTCGACCAGGCGCAGCTCGACCGCGGCAACCATGCCGTGGAGGATTTCGTGCGCTACCTCGAAACCCTCGTGGCGCGCCGCCGCGCCGCGCCGGGCGATCCCGAGCGCGACGTGCTCACCCGGCTGATCCAGGGCGAGCCCGCGGGCGAGAAACTGTCCGAAACCGAGCTGCTGCAGAACTGCATTTTCCTGCTCAACGCCGGACACGAGACCACCACCAACCTTATCGGCAACGCGCTGGTCCTGCTGGACCAGTGGCCAGGGGAGCGCACGCGGCTGCTCGAGCAACCCGGTTTGATCCGCTCCGCCGTGGAGGAATGCCTGCGCTTCGAGAGTTCCAACCAGCTCGGCAACCGCCGGGCGCTGGCGCCCGCCAGGGTGGGGGGGGTTGCACTCCCGGCCGGCGCGCTGGTCACGCTGTGCATCGGGGCCGCCAACCGCGACCCGGCGCAGTTCGCCGACCCCGATCGTTTCGACATTGGCCGCATACCCAACCGGCACCTCGCCTTTGGCTCCGGGGCCCACCTGTGCGCAGGGCACGCGCTGGCGCGTCTCGAGGGTCGCGTCGCCGTCGGACGATTCCTCGATCGCTTCCCGCGCTATCGGCTGGCGGGAGCCCCGGTGCGCGGTGGCCGGGCCCGCTTCCGCGGTTACCTCAACCTGCCCTGCCGGGTGGATGGGCAATGACGATGCGGGGTGTGAAACAATGACCATGCTGCGCATCGCTGTCGCCCAGACCGTTCTGTCGGACGGCGACCGCGATGCCAACCTCGACCGCATTCGCGATCTCGTCGCGATCCATGGCAACGCTCACGACATCCTGGTCCTGCCCGAGACCTGCACCTCGGGCTTTGCGTCGCGGGAGGATGTCGGGCGCCTGGCGGAAGCGTCCGATGGACCTACGCTGCGCGAATGGCAGGCCCTGGCCGCGCGCCACGACCTGCTGATCGCCGCGGGGCTGGCGGAGCGTACCGCGGAGGGCCTCTACAACAGCCAGTTCCTGGTGGACGGTACGGGGATCGTGGGTCATTACCGCAAGACCCACCTCTGGCTCGGCGACCGCGACAAGTTCCGCCCAGGCTCGTGGCTGCGCACCTGCGTCTGGCGGGGCGTGCGTCTGGGTCAGCTGATCTGCTTCGACATCGAATTCCCGGATGCGGCGCGGGCACTCGCCGACGCTGGCGCCGAATTGATCCTGGTCAGCAACGGCAACATGGAGCCTTACGGGCACGTCCACCGCAACGCCGCGCTCGCGCGCGCCCAGGACAATCAGGTCTTCGTCGCCATGGCGAATCGCACTGGCCCCGGGCGCCTCGAGCACTTCGCCGGCGGCTCGATCGTGGCGGACCCGTGGGGCAGAGCGCTGGCCGAGGCCGGGACGGGGCCGTCGGTGCTGTCGGTGACCATCGATACCACCGCCATCGCCGAGGCCCGGGCGCTGTACCGGTACCGCGCCCTGCGGCGCGACGACCTCACCGCGCCGGTGCCTGACGGGGATGTTTCACCAGGTCGATCCCGAAAATAAGGGGCGCACCGCTGCCCGTTGGGCCTGCAACGAAGGCTCTCGGGTCGATCCGGTCTGCCGGCCTCCCCGGGCGCAGATCAGCGCCGTCGGTAGATGGTGCGCCCTTCCTTCAAGGTCTCCAGCACCCGGATGTCACGGATGGCCATGGGGTCGACCTCGAGAGGATTACGGTCCAGGATCACCAGATCAGCCAATTTGCCCGGCTCGAGCGAACCCTTGTCCCGTTCCTCGAAGTACTGCCGTGCCGCGTTCACCGTGATCGCCTGCAGGGCCGCGAGGGGCGTGATGCGCTCCTCGGGTCCCACCACCACTCCAGATCGGCTGACGCGGTTGACGGCGGTCCACACCAGCATGAGCTGGTCCGGCGGCACCACCGGCGCGTCGGTGTGGTTGGTGAAGGCGATTCCCCGCGTCTGGGCGTAGGCGGCGGGGCTCATCCCCGCGGCGCGCTCCGGCCCGACGGTCTCGGCACGGTGCCAGTCCCCCCAGAAGAAAGTGTGGGCGGTGAAGAAACTCGGCACGATCCCCAGTTCCGCCATGGCATCGACCTGGTCGTGGCGGATCATCTGGGCGTGGATCATGACCGGCCGCATGTCCCTTGGACCGTGCGTGACCACAGCCTTGCGCACCGCTGCGATCATCTGGTCGGCGGCAGCGTCGCCATTGCAGTGCACGATCAGTGGCAGCCCGCGTGTCCAGGAGAAATCGAACCAGCGGTCCAGTTCCTCCTGGGTCACCGTGGGATAGCCGCGGTAGTCCGCGGGCTGCCCGTGGGGCGGATGGACGTAGGGTGCCGTCAGGAACGCGGTTTTCCCCTGGGGGGACCCGTCCGCGCTGATCTTGATGCCGCCCATCCTGAAACGATTGCGGTAGCCACCCAAAACGAGCGGCACGGTCTCGCCCGCCTTCTCTGCGGGTAACGTACCGGTTGTTGGCCAGTTCGGTGTGTTGGCACCCGGCGCCGGCGGACGCAGCACCAGCGCACGGCGCCCCTCCAGCACATCCCGGGAGAGGTCCCAGCGCGGATAGGCCACCACGTCCAGGATCAGCCGCTTCCTCCTCGCCGCCTCGCCCAGCAGGGCCAGATCCTCCGGCATGGAAATGCCGTCCTGCGCCGTCGTCACGCCATGACTGGCGTAGAACCGCTGGATCTCCCCGAGGTGCTTCAGGCGACGTTCCAGGCCGGCACGCTGCAGCAACGCCAGGAAGGGCATGCCCGCGAGTTCCTCCATCACCCCGTCCGGCTCGCCAGCCGGATCCCGCCGGATCAGTCCACCCGCCGGGTCCGGCGTGTCGCGGCTGACCCCGACTTTCCGCATGGCCTGAGAATTGGCCACCAGCAGGTGTCCGGAGGCGTGGATCACCACCACCGGATGCACGGTGGAAACGCGGTCCAGATCCGCCCGTGTCGGGTGCCGGCGCTCCGCAAGCAGGGAATCGTCGTATCCATGACCCAGCACCAGCGTTCCCTGCGGCAGGCGACGTGCTCCGAGGTGTCTGCGCAACCGGTCGACGATATCTTCGACGCTGCCGACGTCGCCGACTGGCGGCGGGCTGAGCACCGGCATGCCCCAGGTGGCGTCGTATTGGGCGATGTGGGAATGTGCATCGATGAACCCCGGGAGCAATGCCCTGGACCCCAGGTCGACCACACGGGTACCCTTGCCGCGCTGGGACTTCATGAGGGCGGCCGACGCCCCGACCGCCACGATGCGCCCGCCCTTCACCGCCACCGCTTCGACCTGCGGCTGGGCCGGGTTCATGGTGATGATGTGACTGCCGCGCAGGATGAGATCGGCGGCCGCGGCAGCCGGGCCCGACGACCCCAAAGACAGCAGGAACAATGCGGCAGCGACGTGCAGTTTCATGGAGTCTCCTCGAGGGACCGAAGCTGTTCGACAAGGGCGCCGGACTGCGTGCTCCGCGAGCGCGGCGGGGGGGTGTTTCGAGGGGGCAAAAGACAAGACCTGACCCTCACCGGCAGGCTGACCCTCACCGGCAGGCTCGCCGGATCAGGACAGCAGACGTCCGCTCGCGACCGGGATGCCGACCGGCGCCGGCGCCACCAAGTCCGGGGCGACGGTGACGTCGGCAACACGGCACTCCCGCAGCAGGTCGAGGATGGCAAGCTCGACCTGGGCCAGATCGTCGCCGGGGCCGAGCCGCCAGGCGTGCGAATGAACCTCCATGTCATCGAAGGGCGAGCGCAGCTCGATGCGCACGCTGCCGTCGGTGCAGGCACTCACGCTGGCCTGCGGATCGCCGGTGGCGGTGCGGATGCGCCGGATGGCAGTGGTCGCGAACAGCTGGAAGGCGATCTCCTCGCGCGCGAAGCCTGCCTGCGCCAGCGCAGCGTGCCAGGAGGCCGGCGCCCTCGGCAAAGCGAGCAGCGACAGGCCGGGCACTGCGAGTTGTGTAGCGAGCAGGCCCGACACCGCTGTGCCCCAGCGCCCCACCTGACCGGCAGTTTCCGTGACGGTGGGCGCGTCCACGCCGGTCGCGCAGACACCTGCGATCAGGCGCGCGTGCACCCGCTCCCCGGCGTCATCGATCTGGAGGGGCGCGGGCGCGAGCAGGTCGGCGCCACCGTCACCGCCGCCTTGCCGAACCAGCGCATGCAGGCGCTCCGGCGCAACGGCCGCCGCGGCGTCCAGGGTGCCGAGCGCGTTGCTCAAGGCCAGGCTCTCGACACGCCCGAGCGCGCCTGCAGCGCGCAGAGTGGCGCCGAGTTCCGCAACGCCCGGCAACGCGCCCGCCACCACGGCGGGTGCCGCTCCGGCGGTGACGAACAGCACCGGCAGCAGGAAAACCCGGGTCACCAGCGGCAGGTCTTCTTCGGTGCCAACCGCGTCTATGGCATCGTCGACGGCCCGCCGCAACAGCGCGCCCTGTGCCGGCCCCGCCGTCTCCAGCGCCTGGGACACCAGATCGCCGTCGCCGCGCTCCAGGGCCCGCAGCACGCCCCGGACGAGACCACTCCACGCGCGACTGTCGCGGCCGGCCGCTCGGACCTCCCATGCGGCGGTGAGGCGTTCTGCGAGGGGATGGTCAGCTGCGAGCCGGGTGAACGGTCGGGGATCAGGCAGGGTTGGCATGTGACGGCGTGAATCTTGATGGCAATGCTGCGGAGAGTACCTCGGCTCGGCGGTCGGGGGGACAGACCGACTGCCGGCACACCGGAGCCCGCTGTGACCGAACATTGCAACCCAGGTCACGGACGACCACGATGAGGGGGGGCACAATCTGTCCGAACATCGCCATGAAGGAGGTATCGCCATGCAGACCATCACCCCGGACGAATTGCACCGCCTGCAACAGGCCGGCGAGGTCGTGATCCTGGACGTGCGCTCGCCTGCGGAGTTCGCCCAGGGCCACGCCCGCGGCGCCATCAATCTGCCGTTGCACATGCTGTGCGCGAGCGCGATGCCGGCGGCAGCCGTCGGCAGGCCGGTCTACCTGATCTGCAAGTCGGGCGGACGCTCGGCCATGGCCTTGCAACGCCTGCAGGCCGAGGGCCTGTGCCAGGGCGTCAACGTGTCTGGCGGCACGGACGCCTGGATGCGCGCCGGACTGCCGGTGGAACTCGGCGGCGGCCCGATCCCCGGCTGAGGCGCACCCCGGGTTTCAGGGTGGCGCCCGCCAGCCGCCCGGCGGGGCGCTGGCGACAGTCCCTGACCGCCCTCGCGCGATTGACGCCTGCTCTGGCGCCCCCGACACTCCGGGCGTGACCCCACCTCCACGGAACCAACCCATGATCCGTCGCATCGTCCTCGCCGCCGCCCTGAGCGCCCTCGGCGCCCCCACCCTCCAGGCTGCCTCTCTTCAGGAGGATTTCGACCGTATGGCCGACACGGTCGAGTCCAAGGTCGTTGCCTGGCGCCGCGACATCCACCAGCACCCGGAGCTCGGCAACCGCGAGGTGCGCACGTCCGCCCTGGTGGCCGCGCACCTGGAGTCCCTGGGCTACGAAGTGCGCCGCAACGTCGGCGTCACCGGCGTGGTGGCAGTGCTGCGCGGCGGCCGGCCCGGGCCGGTGGTGGCGCTGCGTGCCGACATGGACGCGCTGCCGGTGACCGAGGAGGTGGACCTGCCGTTCGCGTCCAAGGTGCGCACCACCTACGCCGGCAAGCAGACCGGGGTGATGCATGCCTGCGGGCACGATACCCATGTCGCCATGCTCATGGGCGCGGCCGAGGCGCTCGCAGCGGTGCGCGAGCGCCTGCCGGGTACGGTCAAGCTGCTGTTCCAGCCGGCCGAGGAGGGACCGCCCGAGGGAGAGGAAGGCGGCGCGCTGCTCATGCTCAAGGAAGGCGCTTTCGACGATCCCAGGCCCGACGTGGTCTTCGGGCTGCACATCGGTTCGATGCTCAACGTCGGCGAGATCGGCTACCGTCCGGGGCCGGCCATGGCGGCGGCCGACGTGCTCAGGATCGTGGTCAAGGGCCGCCAGACCCATGGCTCGGCGCCATGGGGGGGCGTGGATCCCATCGTGACCGCTTCGCAGATCGTCATGGGACTGCAGACCATCGTCAGCCGGCAGGTCAACATCGCAAAAGAACCGGCCGTGGTGAGCATCGGCGGCATCGACGGCGGCATCCGCTTCAACATCATCCCCGACAGGGTGACCATGGTCGGCACGGTGCGCACCTTCGACGAGGCGCTGCGCGACGACATCCATGAGCGCATCCGCCGCACCGCCGAGAACATCGCCGAAGCACAGGGCGCGACGGCGGAGGTGACCATCGAGAAGCCCTACGCCGTCACCGTCAACAACCCGGCGCTCACCGCCCGCATGCTGCCGACCCTGAACCGCATCGCTGGAGCCGGCAACGTGCAACTGCGCGACCGGCTGATGGGTGCTGAGGACTTCTCCTATTTCGCCCAACGCGCACCCGGCCTGTTCCTGTTCCTCGGCGGCACGCCCAAAGGCGTGGACCCGGCCACGGTGGCCTACAACCATTCCCCGCGCTTCTCCATCGACGAGTCGGCGCTCAAGCTTGGGGTCCGCACCCTGCTCCACCTGACCGGCGACTATCTGGAGGGGCGCTGAGCGCCGGACGGCACGGAGGGTGAATTTCCTCGCCCACCTGCTGCTGTCGCCGCCCACGCCAGATGGCCGGCTGGGCGGTCTGCTCGGCGACTTCGTCAAAGGGCCGCTGGAACAGGCCGGCTACCCGCCGTCCGTTACCCAGGCGATCCGCCTGCACCGCCGGGTGGACAGCTTCACCGACACGCATCCGGCGGTGCGCGCCGCTCGTAGTCTCGTGTCGCCGGCGCGCCGCCGTTTTGCCGGCATCCTGGTGGACGTCTTCTTCGACCACTTCCTGGCGCGGCGCTGGGAGTGCTGGCACGCCGCCCCGCTCCCGCAGTTCGCGGATCTGGTGTACGGCGAACTGGCCTGCACGCTTCATCCTGTGCCACCGCGATTTGCAGCCATGGCTCAGATCATGGCTGCGCAGGATTGGCTCGGATCCTACGCCAGCACCGACGGCGTCTCGCTCGCGCTGGAGCGCATGAGCCACCGCTCCCCTGCGACCGCGCCGCTGGCGGGCGGCGGCGAGGAACTGCATGGGACCTTCGACGGATTCGAGCGTGCCTTCGAGTCTTTCTTCCCGGATGTGCTGGCGATGGTGGCGGACCAGAGTGTCCCGCGGACGGATCGTGCGCTGCCCGCTCATCAGGCAACGTGGATCGCGGCAGTCTGACAGCGGTGGTCTGGACGAACCCATCCAGCGTGCCAATTCGTGGCAAGCCCCATGCGCAGGGGTGCGGTGCTCCTTTTCCGGCGGCGACCTGGCGGGATGTCCGGGCTAGAATCATCCTCCCCGACATACCCGGTCGACTGCCATGTCCAGGTCCCGACACGTCTTCGCCATGGGCGGCGGCTTTCTTGCCGACCCCGAGAACAACCTGCACCTGGAGCGCTATTTCCGCGACCTGACGGGGAGCGAGGCACCGCGTGTGCTGTTCATCCCGACGGCCAGTGGTGACAACGAACCCTACCAGCTGCGCTTCTTCCAGGCTTTCACGCGCCTGGGCTGTCGTCCTGCGGTGCTGCAGTTCTTCAAGCGCACGCCGCAGGACCTGGAAGGCTTCATCATGCAGCATGACGCCATCGCCGTAGGCGGCGGCAACACCCGCACCATGCTGGCGATCTGGCGCGACTGGGGCCTGGACGCGATGCTCGTGCGCGCCTACGAGCGCGGCATCCCCCTGGGAGGCTCCAGCGCGGGCTCAATCTGCTGGTTCGAACATGGCATCACCGACTCCATCGCCGGTCCGCTCACGAGCCTGCGGTGCCTCGGCCTGGTGGCCGGCAGCAACTGCCCGCATTACGACAGCGAGCCGGACCGCCGGCCCACCTACCGCACCATGGTGGCTTCGGGTGAAGTGCCCGCCGGGCATGCCGCCGACGACGGCGTGGGGCTGCACTACGTGGATGGCGCATTCGTGCGCGCCGTGGCCAACCGCCCGCGCGCCATGGCCTGGTCGCTGACCCGCGACGCGAACGGGCAAGCCGTGGAGACCTCGATCGAGCCTCTGCGGCCGGGCCAATGAGGCGGGACCAGGCAGTCCGGCGGATGCGTATCCGCGGCCGGCCTGCGGCCGCTCAGGAGGTAGCCGTCTGCAGCATCCACTCCCAGACCTCACCCTGGTCGGTATCCTGGGTGCGGCCGGTGAGGTGGAATCCGAGTCGGGCCAGCACCGCGGTCTCGGTGCCCTCCTCGGCCAGGGTATGGGCGATGACCAGAATCCCGGGATGGTTCTCGAAGGCGACGCGCATCAGAGATGCCATCATGGCCTCGAGATGCTGCTCCTGGGCCGGGAAGGGGTAGCAGGCGATCTCGACCCGGTTGGCCCGGGGCGGCGACTTGAAGGCGCAGGTTCCGACGCAGCGCTCGCTGTCGAATACCAGATAACCGGTCCATGGGGGTTCGAAACCGGCCTGCGCATGGAGTGCCGCCGCAGCGGCGCAAGCCTCCTCGGCTTCCCGTGACAGACTCGGAACCTCTCCGGCAGGCCGACCAGCGACGTCCAGACTCACCATCCTGAGGCCGGTCTGCGGGGTGGCGGCAGCCCCGGGCTGACGTGCGGACTCGACCAGGATGCCCCCGGGCAGCGCCTGCGCCAGCCCCTCCTCACCGACCCAGGTCACCAGATCGTCCTGTCCATGGTGACGGTAGAGACGCCGGCCGAGCCGTGGATAATCGAGGATGTCGTGGTCCAGCCGCTGGCCCACCAGCAGGAAGATGAGCGGCTCCTGGCCGTCGTTGATCAGTTCGTGGGCCGCCCCGTTGGCCGGAAAGGCCAGGAAATCTCCCGGACTGAGGGCCACGCTGCGCTCGCCGAGCACCGCGGTGCCATGGCCGCCCAGGACGTAGACGCACTCTTCGGCGAAGTGGTGGACGTGCAGTTCACCGGCCCGCTGGCCCGGTTCCACCACGACCATATGTACGCCCAAATGTTGCAGCCCCGCAGCATCCCCGAGGGAGGTGAGCGTGCTGACCGCATCGGGACTGAGAACGTGCGCCGTGCGCACGCCGGGCAGGTTCTGGATGTCGATGGCCGAGAGGTACATGTGGATTCGCGAAGCGCTGGAAGATGACGATGGCAAGCATGCCGCAAATGGCACGGGTGTGGAGGAACAGCATGATCCTTTTACGCGGTCGCAACACGGCCCGGGTGCATGAATCAGACGCCGCCTAACGTACCATGCACGACATGCTCCGCGGGCACGGACAGCCACGCGGGCCACCTGACCCTGCCGGACAATCCGATCCTTCACGGAAAACACCCGTCATGACCCACTGGTTCCTCCTGGCTGGCGCCATCGTGCTCGAGGTCTGCGGCACCACGGCGATGAAATTGTCCGCCGGCTTCTCCCGGACGGGGCCCTCCGTGCTCGTCTTCGTCTTCTACGGCATCGCTTTCACCTGTCTCACGCTGGCTCTCGCGCGCATCGAGATCGGGGTGGCCTACGCCATCTGGTCCGGGGTCGGCACCGCTCTGATCGCCTGCATCGGCGTGATCTTCTTCGGTGAATCGCTCACACCGCTCAAGATCACCAGCCTGCTGCTGATCATTGCCGGCGTGGTCGGTCTGAACCTGGGCGGTCAGGGCCACTGAAACGCAGGCGCGGGTACCTGCAACGGTCTCGGCTATCCTCCATCCCGGCCCGCGCCGGCAGGCCTCATCAACCCGCACAGGCCATATCCCGATGCCCTCCCTGTTCTCACCCTTCACGCTCAAGGACATCACGCTGCGCAACCGAATCGTGATGTCGCCCATGACCATGTACAGCTCGGTCGATGGCCGCCTCGACGACTACCACGTCAGCTACCTGGGCGCCCGCGCGGCCGGCGGGTTCGCGCTCGTGTTCGGTGAACAGATGGCCATCACCCCTGACGGCCGCACCACGACGTCCTGCGCCGGCATCTGGGACGACGGACAGATCGAGGGACACGCCCGCGCGGCGGCCATGGTGAAACGCATGGGCGCGGTGCCGGCAGTCCAGCTCGGCCACACCGGCCGCAAAGGCAGTCAGCTGCCACCGCACAAGGGCACCAACCCCGACCGGACCAAGAAGCAGCTGCCACCCGACCATCCCGACGGCTGGACCTGTGTGGCGCCATCCCCCATCCCCTACGGCCATGCCGGCCACGTGCACCCGGTCCATGCCCTGGACGTCGAGGAAATCCACCTGCTGCATCGCCGTTACGCGCAGGCCGCCGTGCGGGCCCGGGAGGCCGGCTACCAGTGGCTGGAACTGCACTTCGCCCACGGCTATCTGGCCGCCAGCTTTTTCTCGCCGCTCGCCAACCAGCGCACCGACGCCTATGGCGGCAGTGTCGCCAACCGCGCGCGCTTCCTGCTCGAGGTCCTCGACGCCGTGCGCGCCGTGTGGCCGGAGCGCTATCCGCTCACCATGCGCCTGGGCTGCGACGACCTGCACCCCGAGGGCACGAAGTTCGAGGACTCACTGGTCGCCATCGGCATGATGAAGGACCACGGCCTGGACATGGCGGACCTGTCGTTCGGATTCAACACCGACGCTATGGTCGACCCGCCGCTGAACCGGATGTCCTGCATGGTAGGCCGGGCCCATCGGGTACGCCAGGAAGTCGGGCTGCCGGTGATGACCAGCTGGAACCTCGGCGTCCCGCGGGAGGCCGACCGGGTGATCCGTGAGGAACTCATCGACCTCGTGATGCTGGGGCGCCCGGCGCTGGCCAACCCCCACTGGCCGATCTGGGCGGCGCGGGAACTGGGCCACGACGCGCCCTTCTCCCTGGTCCCGGAGGACTGGCGCTGGTGGCTGGAGAACTTCCGCGGACACGCGCCGAGCATCGGCTGGCCGAACCCAGAGGCAGGCAGGCCCGGCCTGGAGGCGTGACCAGGCTGCGTGCCCGGGCAAGCCGCTGATCAGGCGCCGCAAGGTCGAAAGGCCTCAGTTCTCCCAGGCCACGGGGGTGCCGACGCGCAGTCCGAGCACCCGGGCGGCATCGTCCATCGGCATGGCGATCTCCACCAGCCCCAAGCTGTTGGCGAACCAGAACGGCTCGCCCGTCGGCGCGTCGCCGAACACGCGTGCATGCAACACCCGCCGATCGGTGACCCGGAGGGCGCGCGATTCCGGCAGCCCGGCGCCGCGCAGCCCGGTGAAGGCATTGCCATAGTGGTCGACGTAGATCACCTGCGCCAGATCGTCGCCGGGCAGCAGCACCTCGGGCGCCGCGACGGCCTTCACGTTCTCGTTCGGAAACTCACCTGTGACCACCGCCGCCGCCATGGGCGCGAACACGTCCCGCCCATGGAACGATACCGAGACACCCGGCGGATGGGCAACGATGTGCCAGGCGCTGCGCTGGGTGGCCCGCGCCCAGAGCACCGACAGCAGGCCATTGTCCGGCCCCACGAAGGTGCGGCCGTCGATGCGAGCCACCAGACCGGGGCGGCGGGTGCCCACGCCGGGATCGACCACGGCGATGAAGACGTGACCACGAGGCACCCGCTGGGCCAGGGCGGCCAGCAGGTGGGCCGAGGCGATGACGTCGAAACGGGGCGCCTCGTTCAGCAGGGTGATCACGCGCACGCCCGGGGCGTAGCGGTCCAGGACGGTCTCTACCTGGCCGGCGTAAAGGTCGGCAGCGCCGAAATCGGAGAACAGCAGCAGGGCCATGACCGGTATCTCCGGAGGGGGCGCTCAGACGAACCTGAGGCGGATTCGGACCGGCCGGGTCAGTCCCGGCCCGCAAAAGTCAAGCGCGAGCGAGGCCGGGGCCCGGTGCGTTCGCAGGCTGTCGCAGCTCACGATGCGCCTGCAGCCTCCCTGGCCTTGAGCTTCGCGTGGATATAGTCGGCGTGCGGCACGTAGAGCAGGTCGGCGACCTTGCGCACCAGATGCTGCTCCCATGCGCTGAGGGTGGCATCGGCGTAGGCCACCGCCCACATGGCCTCGATCACCCGGACCTTCTGGCCGGCCGAGAAGTGGCGGTTGAGCAGGGAGGTGAACTGGTAGAAGTCGATGGCCTGCCGCACCTCCTCTTCGGCGAGGCGCAGCAGCTCGTCGGCCTCTCCAGGGGCGAGCGCGAATTTGTCGCGCACCGCGTGCAGAATCGCCTCGCGCTCGGCTACGTCCATGCCACCGTCCATCTTGACAAGTTCCACCAGCAACGCTGCCGTGGCCAGCCGGATGGCGCGGCCCTCGTCGTTCGCCGTCGCCACGGGAGAAAGCTTCTGGTCGAAAAAATCGAGGATGGCTTTCAGCATGCCGTGGTCTCAGCGCCGGCGGCGGATCTCGCAACCCACCTCGCAGTCGTCGTGGGCCTCGGTCTTGGCGATCTGGACGTGCACCCCGCACACCTGCGGATGACCGAAACACAGGTCGACGATGCGCAGCCCGAGGGTCTCGAGCAGGTTGATGTGACCGGCCGCCAGGATGTGCAGTATGCCCTGCCGCAGCCGGTCGTAGTCGAGCACATCCTCTATGCGGTCACGCCACTCGAACGGCGGCTGCAGGTGCACCGCCACGTTCATGCGCAGGCGCTGAGGCTGGGCGCGTTCGTGGGCATAGACGCCGATCATGGCCAACGCGGTGAAATCCCGCAGGAACAGGACTCGTTCGTCCGCGCTGGTGCTGCCGGCGGCCTGCTGGGGGAGATGGAACTGGGGGTCGTTCATCCTGGACAATTGCCGCGCGAACCGTACGCGCTCGAGGAGGTCGATGCTACACCAATCAACCGCAATGGCCTTGCCCTGCAAGCCAGCTGGCGGCAGGCGGCCTTCCCCGACACGAGGAGATTCCGATGCGTCATGATGCCCCGCGGCCAATCGCCGACGAAGTGATCCTCCAGCGCCTTGGTCGCGAACTTCCCGGCTGGCGCTTCGAGGACAACGCCCTGCAGCGCAACTACCGCACGGAGAACTGGAAGAGCACCCTGATGGTGGCGAACACCATCGGCCACCTCGCCGAGGTGGCCTGGCATCACCCGGAGCTGTCGCTGTCCTACGCCGCGGTGGGCGTGCGGCTGAACAGCCACGACGCGGGCGGCGTCACCGAGCGCGACTTCGAACTCGCCCAAAGGATCGAGCAGGTGGTGCTGTGGCGGCCGGACCGGGAGGGTGGTGCCCTGACGGGCACGCCGGACGACGACCGTTTCCGGTACCTGCGCCACGACTGAGTGCGCGTGGCCCCTTCGGTTGTCCATCCGACCGGAGCCGGCAGCGGGTCAGCGCCGGAAGAACACGCTGGCCCGCCACAGCGTGAGCAGGCCGACAAAGGCGAATCCGCCGGCATACCCCGCCCCGAGGGCCACCACCGCCCACACCACCAGCGGAGACACGAACACGCCCAGATAGGTCAGCGCGAATGAGGCGCCGGTGACGGCAGCCTCGTGACCCTTGGGGGCGATGCGTGCGACTTCCGAGATGTAGACGCCGTTCCAGCCCACCGCCGTCGCCCCGAACAGGAAGGCATGCATCACCACCGCCGCCCAGGGCGAGGCAGCGTCCAGCAGCCCGAGCGTGAACGCCCCCAGCGACATGCCCATCCCCAGCAGCCCCAGCAGTCGCCGCGGCCCGATGAAGTTGTCCGCCACGAAGCCCCAGAACAGGCGGCCCAGGACGGCGCCAGCCATGGCTACCGACAAGGCCGCCCCCGCGGCCGGCACGCTCAGGCGCCCGATCTCGTGCAGATACACCACCAGGTAACTGCCGAGGCACATCTGCATGCCGGAGTAGGCAAAGGAGGCCAGGGCGAGATCGCGCAGCGGGCGCTGGCTCCAGAGCATGCGCAGCGGCTCGCGCAGGCGCAGCGCCCCGAGCGGAGCGTCCGGTCGCCGGTCGCGGTCCGCCGTGGCCCTCCCGCCCTGGACGGCAAATGCCAGCAGCAGCGACCCGCAGGCCACGGCCAACGCCGCCGAGCGCCACCCCGACCAGACCATCATCACCGGCACCATGGCTCCGGCGATGGCACCGCCGATGGGCACGCCGGTCTGCTTGAGCGAAAAGACGAAGGCGCGCAGCCGCTCCGGGGTGCGCACGCCGAGGATGGCCGAGGATGACGGCGTCACCGGCCCATAGCCCAGACCGATGAACAGGGCCGCCGCCAGCACGGCCAGCGGATGCCCCAGGGCGAGCAGCGCCGAACCGACGGCCACCAGCAGCAGGGCGATCTGGCTCACCCGCAGCGGCCCGTAGCGCACTATGAACCCGCCGCTCATCAGGGCCGCAGCGGCCGAGGACAGGTAGATGACCGAGGTCACCACCCCGACGGCGGACGCGTCCAGACCCATCTCGCGACTCGCCTCGGGTGCCAGCACCGGCGGCGTGAACACCGCCAGGGAGGCCAGGATCTGGATCGCCAGCGTGACGAGAACCGGCAGGACGATGCCGTTCAAGCGCGACGTCGCCCCCGCGACTCACACGGGCCGGCTCCCCCGACCGACTGGCCGACGACCTCGCCCGTCTCAGGCGCCACGCGACTTGTCCAGGGCCTGGCCGATGTCCCAGAGGATGTCGTCGATGTCCTCGATGCCGACCGACAGCCGGATCATGTCCGGCGACACACCGGCCTTGATCTGCTCCTCCTCGGACAGCTGACGGTGGGTGGTCGAGGCCGGGTGGATCACCAGGGTCTTGGCGTCACCGACGTTCGCCAGGTGGGACAGGAACTGCGCGGCCTCGATGAAGCGCTCGCCGGCCGCCACCCCGCCCTTGATGCCGAAGGTCATGATCGACCCCGTCCCCTTGGGCAGATACTTCTGCGCCAGCTTGTGGTACGGGCTGGAAGGCAGCGAGGGAAAGTTGACCCACGACACCTGCGGATGCGCCTCGAGGAATTGCGCCACCCGGCAGGCGTTGTACACGTGCCGGTCCATGCGCACGTGCAGTGTCTCCAGGCCCTGGATCAGCAGGAAGGCGTTCATCGGCGACAGGCAGGGGCCGAGGGTACGCAGGGTCTCCATGCGGCACTTCATGGTGAAGGCGAAGTCGCCGAAGGTCTCGAAGAAACGCACACCGTGATATCCGCGGGACGGCTCCACCATGCCGGGGAACTTGCCGTTGTCCCAGGGGAACTTGCCGGACTCCACGATCACGCCACCCATGGTGGTGCCGTGGCCACCCATGAACTTGGTGGCCGAATGCACCACGACATCGGCGCCGAACTCGATCGGCCGGCACAGGTAGGGCGAGGCGAAGGTGTTGTCGATCACCAGCGGGATGCCGGCCTCGTGGGCGATGGTCGCCACAGCCTCGATGTCGAGCACGTTGATGCCGGGGTTGCCCATGGTTTCGGCATACACAGCGCGCGTGCGCGGCGTGATCGCGCGGCGGAAGTTCTCCGGGTCGTCTGGGTGCACGAACTTCGTGTCGATGCCCATGCGGCGGAAATTCACATCGAACTGCGAGTAGGTGCCGCCGTAGAGGGTGCTGGCGGCAACCAGTTCGTCGCCAGCCTCCAGCAGGGTCAGCAATGCCGTCATCTGCGCCGCCTGTCCGGAGGCCAGGGCCAGGGCGGCGCGTCCGTTCTCGAGCGCGGCCACGCGCTCCTCGAACACCGCCACGGTCGGGTTGGACAGGCGCGAGTAGACGTTGCCGAAGGTCTGCAGGTTGAACAGGCTGGCCGCGTGCTCCGCCGAATCGAACACGTAGGACGTGGTCTGGTAGATGGGCACGGCGCGGGCGCCGGTGGTCGGGTCGGGAATCTGCCCGGCGTGCAGGCAGAGCGTGCCAAAACCGAAGGCGTGGTCGGACATGGGTGGGCCTTTGTGAAATCGATCCGGGAATGCCGCCGCCGGGGCGGCGGGTAGGTGCTCAGTACGGCAGCCAGTTGGGCCGCTTGCTGGAGATCACCTTGGTGTTGACACCGATCCAGTTCAGGCCGCCGAACAGGCGGGCGTGCTCGATCTTCACGCAGCGGTCCATCACCACGTCCAGACCGGCCGCCAGCGCCTTGCGCTTCGCCTCCTCGTTGACGATGCCCAACTGCATCCACAGCACCCTGGCGCCGATGGCGATGGCATCCTCGACCAGCGGCGGGATGTCCTCGCTGCGGCGGAAGCAATCGACCATGTCCACCGGCACGGGGATGTCGCGCAGCGACGCGTAGCACTTCTGCCCCAGTACCTCGGGGTAGGCCGGGTTGACCGGAATCACGGTGTAGCCATGGTCGAGCATGTACTTGGCGGCGAAGTAGCTGGGGCGGTACCAGTTCGCGGACAGGCCCACGACGGCAATCGTCCTGCAGGTGCGGAGGATGCGTCGCAGTGTGTTGATGTCGGTGTCGTCGGCCATGATGCGGCGGGGTCGGTCCCCGGCGGGAGAAACGGGAAGCCCTCTTTGTATCAGATTTGCGGGGCGCGCAGTGGCGCGGGCGGGTCTCGGATCAGGGACCGATGCCCAGCACCCGGGTACGTTCGGCCGCATCGGCGCGGGCGAGCTGCTTCACCGCGCCGTAAAAGCGCGGCAGGTCGGCCCCGGCCTCCACCAGCAGCCGCTCGAAGCCCGGCACCAGTTCGGTGTAGGTGGCAACCGAGGCCACGTGGGCGTTGTTCAGGGGCTTGGCGAACCAGCGGTCGTATCCGGAATAGCCGCCCCACTCGCGCCGCAGGTCCTGGTAACGCGCCACCACCCCAGCCAGCACATCGGCTTTGGCGCGACGCCTGGCGTCGTCGGGCAGCGGGCTCGCGTAGAGCCGGTCGAGTTCGTCGCGGCCGGACAGGATCAGGGCCACGAAGCCGGCGCGCCGATGATCCGCCGCGGCGAAGGCCTGGCGCTCGGCATCCGTGCCGTGGCGCGCCAGCCAGCGCCTCACCCCCTCGCGCTCGACCAGGGTGGCGAAGGACTCGTTGAAGCTGCTGTCGCCCGAGGCATAGGCCACCTGGTGGGCGAGCTCATGGAACAGCAGGCGGGCCAGTTCCTGGCGCGGCTGGCGAATGGTGGTGTTGAGCATCGGGTCGGAGAACCAGCCCAGGGTCGAATACGCTGGTACGCCATGCACGAACACCTCGTAGCCTTCGCCCTCGATGGCGCGGCCCGCCGCCTCGGCCGCGGCGGCGTCGAACCAGCCCTTGTAGCTGACGCAGCCGGCGAACGGAAAGCACCACTGCCGCGGGCGGGTGGAGAACTCGGTGGCCGCGACCACGTTCCACACCGCGAAAGGGCGGCCAAGGTCGGCGTAGGCGCGGTAGCTGTCGTTGTCGGGCAGGCCGAGCTCGGCGCTGGCGAAGTGCCGCAACTGGCGCACCGTCTCCAGTTGGCTGCGCAGGTCCGCCGGGGTGGCGGGATCGGCCAGCCACTCGTCGATGGGACGGGCGGCGCGCATCAGCTCCCAGTGCCCGCCAGCAGCCTGCAGGTAGTAGCCAAGCGTGGAACAGCCCGGCATCACGGCCGCGAGGCACAGGATGGCCAGCAGACGGCCCGCGCGCCGGCTCAACCGCCCCCCCGGGCGGGGACGAAACGGCCGTGACGCAGGAAGCGCGCGATGCCGGCGGCGACTGCGCGCGACACCAGCATTCCCGAGTGACCCACGGGCAGCACCAGATGATCCGCCAGACCGGGAACCTGCGTCTCCTCCACCGTCACAGCGCCGTCGTGGGGCCCCGGGAAGCGGGTCACCAGTCCGCCCAGGCCGTGACCGAGGTTGCCAGCGATCATGCCCACCTCCCGTTCGGCCAGGGCCGCGGAGGCCCATCCCGGCGACCACTGCGGCAGCGAACGCCCGAGCAGCGCGCGCCCCCAGGACCAGCGCGCCAGACCAGCAGCCGCCACACAGCCCGCGACCGGGCTGCCCAGCAGCACGACGCGGCCAGGCCGGGCGGGCGGATGCTGCTGCAACAGGGTGAGGATCACCAGTCCGCCCAGGCTGTGACCGACGAGGTGCACGCGCTCACCGGGAACGCGCTCCAGGAATCGGGCCAGGGCCGCAGCGTTGGTCGGCAGGTCGGCGCTCACCGCGGGATAGGAGAACGGGACCACGTGGAAGCCGTGTCGGGTGAGCCAGCGCAGCAGCGCAGTCATCACCCAGCCGGACATCCACAACCCGTGCACCAGCACGACCGTCTCCACCCGCTCTCCCTGCCTGCCTGAGGCACGTGTTCGAACCGCCCCAGGGAGGTTACCCCAGTGTCCCGCACCCGGCACGCAGGGATGGCCCACATGTCATGGGCACTGGCCCAATGTGAGGGAACCCTCCCTCCTGAGCGGCATCGGGTGCCAGGCTGAGGGTGTGATCAACAGTCGAAGGGAAGGAGGAGTCTCCCAGATTGGGCTGGCCCCGTGTGGCGTGGCAGACCTGCCCGACCGGTCCCGTCGCGGGGGTGATGTCCGATGCCGACCTGGTGGATACTGCCGGATGACCGTCGACATCGTCACCCTGCTGGCCGGACCGGTCGTGATGCTGCTGGCCTACACGGTTTTCGGCATTTCGGGGTTCGGCTCCGCATTGGTCTCGATCCCGCTGCTCGCCCACATGCTGCCGCTGCGCCTCGTCGTGCCGACAGTGCTGCTGCTGGACTTCAGCGCCGCCGCCCTGAGCGGCTGGCGCTTTCGCCACCAGGTGGTGCGAACCGAGGTCAAGTCGGTCGCGCCGTTCCTGACGGTGGGCGCCGTGGCCGGGGTCTTCCTGCTGGCGCGGGCGCCGGGAGACGCCCTGTTGCTTCCCCTGGGAATGTTCGTGGCGGCTTACGGCGCGATCAATGCCCTGCGCCACGACCGCCCGCTGGTGCTGGGGCGGGGCTGGGCGCCGGTGATCGGCTTCTTCGGCGGCCTGCTGGGCGCGCTCTACGGGGTCGGAGGTCCATTGTATGCCACTTATTTCTCGGGCCGGCTGCGCGACCCGTTGCGGCTTCGGGCCACGCTGTCAGCGACTTTCAGCCTGAGCACCGGCCTGCGCATCGTCCTGCTGCTTCTGTCCGGGCTGCTGCTCGACAGCGCCGTCTGGTTGCTGGCCCTGTACCTATTTCCGTGGACCCTCGTGGGTACACGAGTGGGACGCCGCCTGCAGCCACGTCTGCCACCGGCGGTCGCAGGCCGCTTCGTGAGTGCACTGCTGGTGCTCAGCGGCGCGTCACTGATCGCCCGGGCCCTGGGTCAGATCTGACGCACGCGGTTTGCCCGGCAACCGGAACCCGCAGGAAAGCGGCCCGGCGTCAGGCGCGACGCGGACAGGTGTTCAAACCCAGAATGCTGTAGAGCGGGCAGAAACCGAACAGGCCGGTGAGCAACGGCACGATGCCGACCATCCCGATGTACCTGACGCTGCCCTCGCCCAAGGCGAAGAACGCCAGCAGGGCGATGCCCCCCAGCACACGCAAACCCCGATCGATGCCACCCACATTCGCCTTCATCTCGCTGCTCCCTGATTCGTTGTGCGCAATGTCGGCCGGTCTGCCCGACCCGCCGGTCCGGATGCAACGGACACTTCGGATTCTCCGCGCGCTCCAGGGGTCCCGTCGGTGACGTCCGTCACGCTGCAATGGTGTCGAAGCGAGCCGTAAACGGATCCTCGAGACCGATCCGGCCCCGAAACCGGGATAAACTCGCCGCCAGCCAAAACACTCCCTGGAGTCGCGAATGAAGCACATCAACTGGGCCGACATCCCCTACGAAAAGGTGAACGACCAGTTCATGCGCAAGCTGGCCTGGGATGGCGAGATCATGCTTGGTCTGACCGAAGTGCAACAGGGCTACGTCGTACCCGTGCACTCGCATCCCAACGAGCAGGTGACCTGGGTGATGAGCGGACGCTGGCGTTTCCAGCTCGAGGGTCGCACCGTCGACGTGGGGCCGGGCGAGATGATCTTCATCCCGGCCAACGTGCCCCACACCGCCGAAGCGGTCGAGACCCTGGTGGCCTACGACATCTTCACCCCGGCGCGCCAGGACTGGATCACCGGCCAGGACGACTACCTGCGTTCCTGAGCAGGTCCTACAGCGGTCGCACCGCAGGCTGCCTGCGGCTCAGGCCGGCGCGGCGATGCGCCTGAGGCCCGGCGGGTCGACGATCTCGATATGTTCCCGCGCCAGCGATACGAGCCCCTGTTCGGCGAAACTCTTGAGCAGGCGGCTCACGATCTCGCGCACGCTCCCCAGTTCGTCGGCCAGAGCCTGGTGCGTGGCGTGCACCACCCGCCCCTTGCCGAGCAGCAGGGTGGCCAGACGCTGGTCGAGGCGCTGGAAGGCCACCGCCTCCACCAGCTGCATGAGTTCCGACAGGCGTTCCGCAAACAGCGCGAACACGTAGTCGCGGAACGCCTCGTGCTCGGCCAACAGACGGTTGAACACGGGCTGCGGCAGGGCCACGGCCACCACGTCGGTCTCGGCCACACCGCGGGCGTTGTAGGCCACGTGCCCAAGCAGGCAACTGGAACTCAGGATGCACGCCTCGCCCGGCACCACCCGGTAGAGCTGTAGTTCCCGCCCGTTGGCACCGACCTTGGAGATGCGGATGGTTCCGTCCACCAGCATGGGGAAAGCCTGACAGGGGCTGCGGTCGTCGAACATGACCGTGCCCGCCTTGACCTGGAGGACGACGCACCCATCCAGCAGGCGTTCGAGCCGTTCGTCGCTCAGCCCTTCCAGCGCCGGGTACAGGGTGCGAAGGCGCTGCCTGATCTGGTCGCGTTCCATGCTGATGCTCAGCCGCGCAGCGGCCGGAAGAAGGCGCGGATCTCCTCGGCCAGCGCCTGGGGCTGCTCCATGGCGGCGAAGTGGCCGCCGCGCGGCATCACCGTCCATCGCTGGATGTTGCGGTACAACCGCTCCGCCACGGAACGCGGCGGTCGCAGGATCTCGCACGGGAACTGGCAATAGCCGGTGGGCACCCGGACCCCGTCCTCGGGGATGGGCCAGGGGCCGTGCATGCGGGCATAGTAG
>JBILUV010000154.1:0-8413 GCA_044370825.1 Burkholderiales bacterium
CCGCACCCGGCGCCACCGGCTCCGTCATGCCCTCGAGGTCGCCGCTGCCCGGTACGGGGTTGCCCGAGAGCGAGACCCGCGCACCGACGATCACTCGGGCCTGCGCCGACAGCTTCATGCCCGGCACCATGGACATGCTGTCGTCGAGCCGGAACTCGAAGGGCAGATCCTTCACCTGTCGCCGAACCACCGCGAGCGGCATCTTCGGACCTTCCACTGCGCGCGCGAATACGAACACGGTCGCCTCGGGTGGCGCCTTGCCCGCCATGCCCGGACCGAGTGTCACGCTGCCCGCCAGGCTGGGGCCTGCGGCCGCAGCCGCCCCCCCACCCTTCGTCTCGGACAGGGCACGCTTCGCCTCGGCAATGCCGCCGTCGATGGCCCTGGCGTAATCCGAACCCTCGGGGGCAAACTCGCGCAGCCGCTGCCACAGTTCGATGGCGCGCTTGAAGTCACCGGCCTCGAAGGCCGCCGTGCCAAGCAGCGCCAGCGCCTTCTCGTTGCGCTCATCCAGGCTGAGCCCCTTGCTGGCCAGGGCGACCGCCTCGGCACCGATGCGTCCGCCTTCCATCAGCGCCAGGGTCTCGGCAGCATCGACATAGGCCTCGGGATTGCGTGGATCCAGGGCCATGCTGCGCTGGTAGGCCCGCACCGACTCGCGCATCTTGCCGACCGAGCGATAGGCCCGGCCCAGCATGCGCCATCCCACCGGATCGTCAGGCTTCTCCTCCATGCGACGGGCAAGCTTGGCGGTGAGCTCCAGCATCTTCTGGCGCTCCGCCGCCTCCTGCTCGCTCATGCCAAGCCGTCTCGCCGGATCAAGGGCAACGGGGTTGCCCAACCCCAGGTAGATGCCGATGGCGGCCGCGGGCAGCAGCAACGCCAGGGCCAGCGCCAGGCGACGGCCCGCCCGCCCTTCCGCAACCTGGGTCGCCTGACGGGAGGCCAGATCCTCGGCAAGCCGCTGCTCGATCTCGGCCCGCGCCTCCGCATGGCGTTCGCGCGACAGCGTGCCGCGGGCGACGTCGGCATCCAGTTCGGCCAGCTGATCCCGATAGACGGCGATATTGGCGTTGTCCGAGGACACGCCCGCGGGCGGACTGCGCAGCAGCGGCGTGACCAGGAAGGCGAGGGCGAGTACCACGCAGAGCGCGGCGGCGACGGCAAAAGTGAGCATGCGACCAGGACGTGTGGACGACGCTGGCCCGCGGATGCGGGGTCGTCGATCGTGACGCCCCGATTATAGCGGCGCCCCCCGCAGCCTCTGCGCAGACTCAGCGCCGGACATCGCCCAGCGGCAGCGCTGTCTGGTACTTCACCTGTTTCAGGGCGATGCTCGACTGGATGTTGCCCACCCCGGGCACGCGTGAGAGGGTGTTGACGATGAAGTCCTGCAGCGCGGGCAGGTCGGGTACGACGACGCGCAGCAGGTAATCCGCATCGCCGGTCATGAGGTAGCACTCCATCACCTCGGGACGATCGATCATGGCCCGCTCGAAGGTCTCGAGCGCCGCCTCGATCTGCCTCTCCAGGCGAACACGGATGAACACGCTCACCTGGAGACCGAGGCGCTGGGCATCCAGCAGGGTGACGTAACCGCTGATGTAGCCGCGCTGCTCCAGGGCACGGACCCGGGCAAGACAGGGCGAGGGCGAGAGGTTCACCGCCCGTGCGAGATCGACGTTGGTCATGCGGGCGTCGCTCTGGAGCAGCGACAGGATGCGGCGGTCGATGGCGTCGAGGGTCGAAACATCGGTCATGGAAACGTCTCCGGATGGGCAATCAGCACACCCGCCACATGATATTCCGCCCGAAATGTCATTTTCTTGTTTCCATGCTGTTTTTGCGCCCGTCAGGCGGCATGATCAGCACCCCATGCCAGATGCTTCGCTCTACCATCCCGGCTTTCGGCGGCCATCGTCTACCTCTGCCGTCCGCGACTCACGGAGCTTCGCATGACCGATCTTTCCGACATCCAGCAACTCGACTGGTCCGCCTTCTGGCGGGTGCTGCCCAAGGACATCGACCCAGTCGAGACGCGCGAGTGGCTGGGCGCCCTGGAGGCGGTCATCGAGCACGAGGGGCCGGAGCGCGCCACCTGGCTGCTGCGCAAGCTGCTCGACCACGCCCACGACCTGCGGGTGCCGATGCCGCCTGTGCTGAACACCCCCTATCGCAACACCGTCACGCTGGCCAACCAGCCGCAGTTCCCGGGCAACCTCGAGATCGAGCAACGGTTGATCGGCCTCGTGCGCTGGAATGCGCTCGCCATGGTGGTGCGGGCCAACAAGGCACACGCCGAACTCGGTGGCCACATCGCCAGTTATGCCTCCGCTGCAGACCTGTTCGAGGTCGGCTTCAACCACTACTTCCGTGCCGGTCAGGCGGGTGACCTGATCTACTTCCAGCCTCACTCCGCCCCCGGTGTGTACGCCCGTGCCTTCCTCGAAGGGCGGCTGGGCGAGGAGAACCTCGACAGCTACCGACGCGAGACCGGCGGAAAAGGTCTGAGCTCCTACTGTCACCCCTACCTGATGCCGGAGTTCTGGCAATTCCCGACCGGGTCGATGGGTCTGGGCCCGCTGAACGCCATCTACCAGGCGCGCTTCATGCGCTACCTGGAGAACCGCGGCATCCTGACCACGGCGGGGCGCAAGGTGTGGGCTTTCCCCGGGGATGGCGAGATGGACGAGCCCGAGTCCCTGGCCGGCCTGTCCCTGGCAGCGCGCGAGGGTCTGGACAACCTCATCTTCGTGGTCAACTGCAACCTGCAGCGGCTCGACGGCCCGGTGCGCGGCAATGGTTCCATCGTGCAGGAACTCGAGGGTCTGTTCGCCGGCGCCGGCTGGAACGTGATCAAGCTGCTCTGGGGCTCCGACTGGGACCCGCTGTTCGCGCGCGACACTGACAACGTCATCGTCAAGCGGCTGCACGAAACCGTGGACGGGGAGTTCCAGCGCTACGCGGCCACCGATGGCCAGTTCAACCGCGAGCACTTCTTCAGCAAGTATCCCGAGCTCCAGGCCCTGGTGGCGCACCTGTCGGACCAGGACATCGACCGCCTGCGCCGCGGCGGCCACGACCCGGTCAAGATCTTCGCCGCCTACCACGCCGCCATGAACCATCGCGGCCAGCCCACCGTGATCCTCGCCCAGACCAAGAAGGGCTACGGCATGGGGCACTGGGGTCAGGGCAAGATGACCACCCACCAGCAGAAGAAGCTCGACGACGAGGCGCTGATCGCCTTCCGCGACCGCTTCGCGCTCCCGCTGTCCGACGAGGACGTCACCCACCTGCGCTTCCACAAGCCGGCAGCCGACAGCCCGGAGATGAAGTACCTGCACGCGCGCCGCGAGGCACTCGGCGGCTACCTTCCGCAGCGGGTCGGCAAGGCGCGCGAGCTGCCGGTCCCGGCGGTGGACTCCCTGCGCAAGTTCCTCGAGGGCACCAACGGCCGCGAGCAGTCGACAACCATGGTATTCGTGCAGTTGCTCACCCAGTGGCTGAAGGACGCCGAGCTGGGCCGCCACATCGTGCCCATCGTGGCCGACGAGGCGCGCACCTTCGGCATGCAGGCGCTGTTCCGTCAGGTGGCCATCTATTCCTCGGTGGGCCAGCTCTACGACCCCGAGGACAAGGACGAACTGCTCTACTACAAGGAGGCGCGCGACGGCCAGATCCTGGAGGAAGGCATCACCGAGGCCGGCGCGATCTCGTCCTGGATCGCAGCGGCCACCAGCTACAGCGCCCACGGCGTGCCGATGCTTCCCTTCTATATCTTCTACTCCTGCTTCGGCTTCCAGCGCATCGGCGACCTGGTGTGGGCCGCCGGCGATTCGCGAGCACGCGGCTTCCTGCTCGGCGCCACGGCGGGCCGCACGACACTCTCCGGCGAGGGCCTGCAGCACGAGGATGGCTCCAGCCATGTCCTGTTCTCGACGGTGCCCAACTGCGTGGCCTACGACCCCTGCTTCGGCTACGAGGTCGCGCTCATCATCCGCGACGGCGCGCGCCGCATGCTGCAGGATCAGGAGGACGTGTTCTATTACGTCACGGTCATGAACGAGAACTACGCCCACCCGGCCATGCCCTCGGGCGCCGAGGAGGGTGTGCTCAAGGGCATGTACCGGCTGCAGGTGGCGAAGCCGAAGAAGGGACAGCCCGTGGCACAGCTGCTGGGCTCGGGCACCATCCTGCGCGAGGTGATCGCCGCGGCGGAGATGCTCGCCGCCGATTGGGGCGTGGCGGCCGACATCTGGAGCGTGACGAGCTTCACTGAACTGCGGCGCGACGGCCTGGACACGGAGCGGCACAACCGACTGCACCCGGGGGAGACACCGCGCCGAACCTGGGTCGAGCAATGCCTCGACGGCACTGCGGGACCGATCGTCGCCGCCACGGACTACATGCGCGCCGTGCCCGACATGGCGCGGACCTGGATGCCACGCCGCTACGTCACCCTCGGCACGGACGGCTTCGGACGCAGCGACACGCGGGCCAATCTGCGTCGCTTCTTCGAGGTAGACCGTGAAAACGTCGTGATCGCCACCCTGGCGGCGCTCGCAGACGAGGGCAGCATCGGCCGCGATGTCGTGGCTCGCGCGATCGAGCGCTACGGCATCGACACGGGACGCGTCAACCCCTGGGATGCCTGAGCGGCGGGTCATCCGCGGAGCGAAGCTGCGGGCGTCGCGGCGCAGGCGGGCGGGAGACGGGGGCTGCGGCGCAGCTTGACCCCCTTCCCCGCCTGAGGCATCGTCCGCCGGCCATGAGCGTGCCCCACACGCGCCTCGATGAACTCATCGAACGCTACGATATCTTCCTGTTCGACGCCTACGGTGTGCTGGTGCACGGCACGGGCGTGATGCCGGACGCGGTGGATGCGCTGCAACGCCTCGAGGCGGCCGGTAAGCCCTACTATGTGGTCACCAACGATGCGTCCAGGCTGCCGGCCAACGCGGCGGCCCGCTACGCCGCGCTCGGCCTGCGTCTCGAAGCCTGCCGCCTGCTGACCTCGGGCATGCTGCTCCAGCAGCACTTCGCCGCACACGGCCTGCGCGGCGCGCGCTGCGCGGTGCTCGGCCCGCCGGACGGCGTCCGCTACGTCGAGATCGCGGGCGGTATCGTGGTGCCACCGAATCAGGCCTTCGAGGTGCTGGTGGTGTGCGACGAAACAGGCTTTCCGTTTCTCGAGACGGTCGATGCCGCGCTCACCAGCCTCATCCGCATGATCGACGCGGGCGCGAGCCCCAGCCTGATCCTCCCCAACCCGGATCTGCTCTACCCGGACGGCGTGGACGCCTTCGGTTTCGCCGCCGGCAGCGTCGCCCTGATGTTCGAGGCCGCCCTCGCCCGCCGCTACCCTGGCCGCGCAGGACTGGGCTTCACGCCACTGGGCAAGCCGCAGCCGCACCTGTACCGGGAGGCGCTGGCGCGGGCCGGATCCGGGGATGCAATCATGATCGGTGACCAGATCGAGACCGACATCGCCGGCGCCAATGCCGCGGGGCTGGACTCCGCCCTGCTCACCTGCGGCGTCAGCCTGCCGCAATTCGCCGGTATCGACGAGGCGCACCGCCCCACCTGGCTGCTGTCGCGCCTAGCCTGATTGACCCGTGACCTATCCCTGGCAACGCGCGACGATCAGCACCTCCTGCCACCCCGGATTCGGCTCGCTTCCAATCGTGCGGATCGCTTGGCGGTGTGCGCGCCCATCGTCGCAGGCGCCGATGGCACATCCGGACTGACCAGGCGGCCCGATGGAGACCTCACGTCAGGCGGTCGACAGCCGCGCCGCCTTGCTCATGGCCCTGCTGTGTTCGCTGTGGGGCCTGAACAACGCTGTGGCCAAGCTGGCCGCCCCGGACCTACCGCTGACGCTTCAGGGCGGCCTGCGCGCCGCCCTGGCCTGTGCGCTGCTGATGCTCTGGTCGCGGCTGCGCGGCCAGCGCCTGTTCGATGCCGATGGCAGCCTCTGGCCGGGACTGGTTGCGGGCGTGCTGTTCGCCGGTGAATTCCTCTTCATCTACGCCGGTCTCGAGCATACGGCAGCGTCCCGCATCGTCGTGTTCGTTTACCTGTCGCCGGTGCTCACGGCGGTGGGCGTGCACTGGCTGGTGCCGGGCGAGCGACTGGGCGGTGTGCAATGGGTCGGCGTGCTGCTGGCCTTCCTGGGCATCGTCGCGGCGTTCGGCGAGGGCTTCGTCCGCGGACATGGGTCACTGCTGGGAGACAGCTGCGGCGTGATCGCAGCACTGCTGTGGGCCAGCACCACGGTCTGGATCCGACGCACCCGGCTCGGCCGCATGCGCGCCGGCAAGGTGCTGTTCTACCAGCTCGCGGTGTGCGCTGCGCTGATGCTGCCCACCGCCTTCCTGCTTGGCGAGAAGCTGCCGGCACGCCTGAGCCCGCTGGCCTGGGGTGCCCTGGCCTTCCAGGGTGCCGTCGTCGCCTTCGCCAGCTACCTCGCCTGGTTCTGGCTGCTCACCCGTTACCGTGCCGGCCCGATTTCCGTGTTCGGCTTCCTCACGCCTCTGTTCGGCGTCGTCTTCGGCGCCATCATCCTGGACGAGGTGGTGACACCCGCCTTCATCGCCGCCGTGGCCCTTGTGGGGGCGGGCATCGCGCTGGTGAATCGTCGCAGCTGACGCGGGCGCAGTCATCGCCCGGCGACCCGGCAAGGACGACCATCAGCCTTGCGCCACGCGGCTTTCCACGGGCTCGATCGCGGTCTGTACGGGTGCGCCGGCAGGCAGCAACACCGTGAAGACCGCACCGCCCACGCCATTCGCCGCCCAGATGCGCCCGCCGTGCTGCTGCACGATCTCGCGGCAGATCGACAGGCCGAGGCCGGTTCCACCAGCGCCATTCTTCGTCTTGCTGCTCTGCACGAACTTGTCGAAGATGGCTTCGAGCTCGCCCTCCGGTATACCCTGCCCCTGGTCGCTGACCGAAAAGCGCACATAGGCTGTGGCCCCCGTTCCCCCGGGCCCGGCAGCGGCTGGCGAGAGTGCAATGGTGATGCGCCCCGGGGACGGCGAGAATCGCACGGCATTCGACAGCAGGTTGCGGATCACCTGCGCGATGCGTACACCGTCGCCCCAGACCAGCGGTGTGTCGGGCGAGACGTCGACGTTCACGCTCACCTGACGCGCAGCCGCTACCTCGGCGAGCTCGGCCACCACCTCGGCGGCGAGTTGGGCCACGTCCTCCTCGCGCATTTCATAGGCCATCCTCCCCGCCTCCAGCCTGGACAGATCCAGGAGGTCATTGAGCAACCGCATGAGCCGCTCACCGCTCTGCAGGATGCGCTGCTGGTAATGCTCGAGCTTGCCGAGGTCCACCGCCGGGCCGCGCACGCGATCGCGCGCGAGCCGCGCAAACGACAGAATGCCGTGCATGGGCGTGCGCAACTCGTGCGAGATGTTGGCAAGGAACTCGGATTTGGCGCGATTGGCGGCCTCGGCGGCCTCTTTCGCGCCCAGCAATTCGTGGGTTCTGACCTCGACCGCCTCCTGCAGATGATCCCGGTGCTCGCGCAGCAGCAGCTCGCTGCGGGCCAGCGATGCCAGCAGGGCGCTGCGGCGCTTCACCTCGCGCACGGCCTGTCGAGTAAGCCACACGATCGCGAGCACCAGGGCCAGTGCCAGCAGTCCGTAGGCGATGGCGGTCCAGGTCCAGGGGGCAAGGGCATCCCCCCGGCTCAGGGACACGAACAGCAGCAGCGGTACTCCGGGCAGCAGACGCGCGGTGTATATGCGGCGCACGCCGTCCAGCGTGCTGACCATCTCACCCTTGGCCTCGCCCTTGAGACGGATGTCCTCCAGCGCCTGATAGGTGGACGGGATCTTGCGTCCGATGGCCTCTGGCATGGCCGGGATCCTGACGATCAGGTCACCGTTGGTGTGGCGCAGATTGAGCAGGCCCTCGCGGCCCACTTCCAGGCGATCGAACACGCGCTGGAACTGATCCAGATCCATGACCGCTGCGATCACGCCGACGAAGCGGCCCTCACCGTCAGACAGACGGCGCGACAACACGAAGTCCCAGCGACCGCTGACCGGGTTGCGCATCAGGCCACTGACGAACAGGCCATGGTCTGCCTCGCGATGGATGGTGAAGTACAGCGCATCCTGCTGAGGCGGAGGCGGCCCGGGCAGGATCTGGGAACTGCCCACCTCCCTGCCCTGGGCGTCCAGCACCCGCATCTCCCGGATGAACTCGTTCGACATCACCTTGGCGCGCAGCACAGGCCGGAGTCGGCCCGCGTCGGGCAGGCGGTCGGGAGGCGCCAGTGACCACAGGTCGGCGATGCCAGCCAGGATGGCATCCACCCCGCCGATGGCGTGCACGGTCTGGTTCTGCAGCGACTCGGACAGGTTGTGCGAGGTGCGCGCCGCCATCTCCAGATAAT
>JBILUV010000155.1:0-8386 GCA_044370825.1 Burkholderiales bacterium
TGGCCTGGCCATGGACGGCCGCTTCAAGCCAGTGGTGGAGTTCATGTACCCCGACTTCATGTGGGTTGCCGCAGATCAGGTGTTCAATCAGATCGGAAAGGCGCGGCACATGTTCGGGGGTGGTTTCGAGGTGCCACTGGTGCTGCGAACCAAGGTGGCCATAGGCACGGGCTACGGGTCGCAGCACTCCATGGATCCCGCGGGCATTTTCGCCACCAGTCCTGGCTGGCGCATCGTGGCGCCATCCACCCCGTTCGATTACGTGGGCCTCATGAATGCGGCGCTTGCCTGCAAGGACCCGGTTCTGGTGATCGAGCATGTGGACCTCTACAACAGCACGGGGACCGCCCCCCTGGAAGATCTGGACTACATCATCCCCGTTGGCAGGGCCGCCGTGCGCCGCACGGGTCAGGCGCTCACGGTGCTTACCTATCTGTCGATGGTCAACCATACGTTGGAGGCCGTGGAGCAGGCAGGCATCGATGCCGAAGTGGTGGACCTGCGCTGGCTCGACCGCGCCAGTGTGGACTGGGACACCATCGAGGCCAGCATCAGGAAGACCAACAACGTGCTCATCGTCGAGCAGGGCGCCCGCGGCACCTCCTATGGCGCATGGCTGGCCGACGAGATTCAGCGCCGCTGCTTCGACTGGCTGGACCAGCCCGTCCAGCGCGTGAGCGGTACCGAGGCCTCGCCGAGCATCTCCAAAGTGCTTGAGCGCGCAGCCACCGCACGGGCAGATGAAGTTGCCAAAGGCCTGAGGCAAGTGATGCGCGACCAGGGGAGCCTCTGAGATGGCCACATTTCTCCGCATGCCCGAGGTGACAGCGAACGGCACGCACGCGACCTTGGTCGCTTGGTCGAAAAAGAGCGGCGAGCCCATTTCCGTCGGCGAGTCTGTCGCTGAGGTGGAAACGGACAAGGCGATTGTCGACATCAGCGCTGAAACCGCTGGCGTGATGGGTCAACTGCTGGTGCAGGCGGGCCAGGAAATCGAAGTGGGCTCTCCGATTGCGGTGATCCTGGCGCATGGCGAGCTTGAGCCTGATGTGGAGGCCCTTCTGCGGCCAAAGGGACCCACTACCCTCCCCGCCAACACCGCGCCGGAAGCGCCAGTCCCGTCTGCCGCACCCACCCAAGCAGGGGCGCCGGCAGGACAGCGCCTGCGTGCCAGCCCTCTGGCTCGCCGTTTGGCGGCGCAGCGTGGCCTGGACTTGTCTCTGGTGCAAGGCAGCGGCCCGGGAGGACGCATCGTCAAGATCGACGTGGATCGTGCCAAGGTGGTGGCCACGGGCCCGACAGCAACGCCCGTCCCAGCGGCCGCAGTAGACACCGCAGTGACTGCGCCAGCGTCGGTGGCTGCTGGCTTCGCCGAAGTGCCTCACTCCAGCATGCGCCGCACGATCGCGCGTCGGCTGAGCGAGAGCAAGGCGACCATTCCGCATTTCTACCTGTCGGCCGAGTGCCGCGTGGAGCGCTTGCTGGCCTTGAGAGCCGAGATCAACGCTACCGCCCGCCGAAAGATATCGGTCAACGACATGATCATACGGGCTGTGGCCGTGGCGCTGCGCGAGGTGCCTCAGGCCAATGTGAGCTGGACGGAGTCCGCCATGCGTCATTACCGGCAGGCAGACGTGGCCGTGGCGGTATCGACCGACAAGGGCCTGATCACGCCCGTCGTGCGAGCCGTCGAACAGAAAACGCTCTCGCAGATAAGCGCTGAGGTCGCCGATCTGGCCACGCGTGCCCGCGAAGGCAAATTGCGCCCCGACGAATACCAGGGTGGTTCCATCAGCGTGAGCAATCTCGGCATGTTCGGCGTAAGCGAGTTCTCGGCCATCATCAACCCGCCGCAGGCCGCCATCCTCGCCGTAGGCGCATCGCACCAAAAGCCGGTGGTGGAAGACGGTGAACTGAAAGTGGGCACGGTGATGATCTGCACGATGTCGGTGGACCATCGCGCCATCGACGGAGCATTGGCTGGCGAGTGGCTCGCCGCGTTCCGACGCGCCATCGAGGCACCGCTGTCCATGCTCACCTGAGATGTATGTGATGTCTGACCAGACAGTCGATCTGATCGTCATCGGCGGAGGCCCGGGCGGCTATGTCGCTGCCATCCGTGGCGCGCAATTGGGCATGAAGACCGCGCTGGTGGAAGCAGCTCATCTCGGGGGTGTATGCCTGAACTGGGGTTGTATCCCTACCAAGGCTCTGTTGCGCTCGGCCGATGTACTGCGCCTGGTGCGCGGCGCAGCGCAGTTCGGCGTGAAGGCACCACCACCGGAGGCTGATCTGCCAGCCATGGTGGCACGCTCGCGCGCCGTGGCGGACCAACTCAACAAGGGTGTCACAGGCCTGTTGAAGAAGAACGGCGTGCGCGTCCTCTTCGGTCACGCACGCCTTCAGGGCAGAGGTACCGTGGCTGTCGCGGGCGCGGGTGGAAACCGCCAGGAGCTGCGCGCCCGGAACATTGTGCTGGCCACTGGTGCACGCCCACGGCTGCTGCCGCAACTGCCGCCCGACGGCCAGAGTGTATGGACTTACCGCGAGGCGCTTGCGCCGTCGACGCTGCCCAGGCGTTTGCTGATCGTGGGAGCCGGGGCCATCGGCATCGAATTCGCGAGCTTCTACCGCGCTGTGGGTGCAGAGGTCACGGTGGTGGAAATGGCGCCGCGTGTTCTTCCATTGGAAGATGCCGAGATCTCTGCGCAAGTGGCCACGTCGCTGCAGCGCGAAGGCGTCCGGGTGCACACCCAGGTGGCACTGGAGCAGGCCACGCGCAGCAACGGCGCCTGGCAGATCACGTTGCGACCGCAAGGTGTCGACACTGACCCGATTGAGGTGCTGGCCGATGTGGTGTTGGTGGCCGCAGGGATAGTGGGCAACGTCGACAACCTGGGTCTGGAGAACACACTCGTCAAGGTGGAGAAAACCCACATCGTCACCGATGCGCTGTGCCGTACGACGGAGCCTGGCGTCTATGCCATCGGAGACGTTGCGGGACCGCCTTGGCGGGCGCACAAGGCCAGCCACGAGGGGGTTATCTGTGTTGAATACATCGCGGGCCTCCACCCCCACACGCTTGATCCCCGACGCATTCCCGCATGTACTTACAGCCATCCGCAGGTTGCCAGTGTTGGATGGACAGAAGCACAGGCCAGGGCGGCTGGTCGTGAGGTGAAGGTGGGAAAGTTCCCCTTCGTTGCCAACGGAAAGGCCATCGCCATGGGTGCAACAAGCGGCTTTGCCAAGGTAGTGTTCGATGCCGCCAGTGGTGAGCTGCTGGGCGCGCACATGGTCGGCGAGGAGGTGACCGAAATGATCCAGGGCTTCGCGATGGCGCAAAGCCTGGAGACCACCGAAGCCGAGCTGATGGGCACTGTGCTGCCGCACCCCACAATGTCCGAGGCCATGCACGAAGCGGTGCTTGCTGCCTACGGCCGGGCGCTGCACATCTGATCCGGAGGGCATCGATGTACGACTTCCAGAGCAAGACATTGCTTCTGACAGGGGCCAACGGCGGCATCGGTCGCGCCGTAGCGGAACTTTTCTTTGCCAATGGCGCCAACTTGGTGCTAACCGATCAGAACGACGAGGGCCTCAGGGCGTTCGCCAATGGGCTGGGGGCGGGCGCGAACGAGCGTGTGGCAGTGCTGCACATGGATGCCGCAAGCCCGGACCATGCCCAGCAGGCTGTGGCGATGGCGCAGGCCCGCTTTGGAGGTATCGACCATCTGGTCCCCGCCGCAGGCCTGTACATGGCGCAGCCCATCGAGGAAATGACCGACGAACAGTGGCGCCAGACCCTGTCCATCAATCTCGATGGCGTGTTCTACCTTTGCCGGCGGGCGATTCACGCGCTGCGAGACGGTAGCGCCATAGTGAACCTTACTTCAATGGCTGGTCACCGCGGTGCCTTCTACAACGCTCACTACAGCGCATCCAAAGGCGGACTGCTGAGTCTCACCCGTTCAATGGCGCGCGAGCTCGGTCCCAAGACCCGGGTCAATGCCGTTTCGCCCGGCATCATCGCTACGCCCATGACGAACGATCTCATCGCTCGGCGCGGTCAGGAGTCTGTCGAACAGACACCACTCAAACGCCTGGGGCAGCCCCGCGAAATTGCCAGCGTGATCGGCTTCCTGTGCAGCAGTGCCGCCAGCTTCATCACGGGCGAGGTCGTTCACGTCAACGGCGGCCTCTACATCGCAGGCTGAGCCTGTGTCGTTTTTTGGGTCTTCAGGAAGTCGTGTGGGTGTTTTGAGGACCCGAGCGAGGCGGTAGACCCTGTGCGCATTGGATTTCCTCGGTTTTCAGGTGGTGCGGAAAGTGCCGGCATTCGTGCATGGCTACCTCAACGAAGCGGAAACAGCGGCTGGACGACACGTATGCCTTCCCGGGCTTTCGTCCACTGCCCACGGTGCGCGGCATCTTCGGTGATCCGAAAGCTCGCGTAGTGAATCCCGCCGCCGAGACGCTTCCACTCCCCGAGTTCGAGCCCATGGTCCGCAGGCTGGTCGCCGTGCCACGCAATACCGTCTGCCAGTCGGCGCTGGACACCATGCGCTCGAAGGGCTGACCTGGGGCGGGCATACGGGGCGGTTCACTTGCCCGGCCGCACGGCGATGACGATGGCTTGCCCCCCGAGGCTGGCCGCCCTGTGAGCCTGTACTGAAACGCGACCTGCCGTGCGCGGGGTCGCGAAGCTGAGAAGATCCGCCGCGGAGCCGATCCCCGATCGTTCCCCATGAACCCAGGACTCTTCATGGCGACCCGTCGCGCCCCGATCTTGCTGCAGACACACGCGATCCTCGACGCTGCATTGCGTGACCTGATGCTGATCGCGCCCTGGCTGTTCCTCGGGGATGCCAGCGCCATGCCCTGGCTGGCGACGGTTGTCGGGGTCGGGGTGCTGGTGAACACGACCTTCACGCGCGAAGTCGCCGCGTAGCCCGGCCCGCAAGCACTCCAAAGCGGGCGCGCGCCAGCGTCCAGCATAGACGTTGACTGGTCACCTGGTCAGAGCAGACCGAGCTCGGCATCCGTCGCGGCCGGGCGCGGCTTGCCGCGCGGTGGCCATGGGCGAACCCGCCAGTCCGGGTCGAAAGCGAAAGACGAGCGCGTGCGCCCGTCCGGCAGCGCGCCGTTGCCGACGCCGAGCGAGTAGTCGTAGTAGAGCTTGACGATCTCCTCGGCACTCACCTGCTGCGCCGCCGGATGTTCCATGCAGGCCGTGCGCCAGGCTCGCACTCGGGCGAAGTCCGTATCGTCGGGGATGTCGAAGCCCTCGTAGAAGGGCAGGAACTCGAAGCGCCAGAAAAACGGCGCGAATACCGTTTCGGCCCAGCCAAAGGTCTCGTGCAGGAGCGGGCCATGCGGCGCATGCTCGACGAGGAAGGCGTCGAGCTTCGCGTACTGCGCGCGCATCGCCTCGCGCAGCGCAGCGCGCGAGGCGTCGTCCTGCGCCATCACGAGCCGGTAACCCGTCGACACGAAGTCGCCCTCCATGCGCACGAGCAGGTGCTCGATCGCGTGCCTCCACGGATCGCGCTGCGCGACCGGCGGGCCGTCGACGGTGTCCTCCAGGTAGCGCAGGATGACCAGACTTTCCTTCAGGATGCGGCCATCGGGCAGTTCGAGCACCGGCAACGCGGTGCTGCCGCGCGTCTTCGCGAGCAGTTCCGGGGCGCGTGGTCGGGTGATGTCGACGACGTTGAAGTCGACCGCGTCGCGCCGGCCCTTCAAGGCGAGCAGGATCTCCAGCCGCTGGCTGAACGGGCAGACCGGGATGTGGTGGACAATCGGGTGGATGGGTTTCATGCAGATGTCTCCGGCGGGCGCGCACGCCCCATGCGCATCTTGCCTCCGACATCACGGCCGAGCGAGCGTCAGCCGGCGCGGCGGCAAAAAGCATCGAATCGCGAGGGCGGGTTCCTGCCAACCTCTTGCGTGGCAGAACCTCGCCTGGACTCCATCCTACTCTCCTGACGCTCAGCCACCAGTCGCAACCGGCGCCGAATGGCCGGTACGCAGCGGCGTGCGGTTGCGTTTCGCGATACCAACGCAGCAGGCCGATGCACTCGCCGCGGCATGGCGCTGGACGTGCAACGTCCGCCGGACGGTGCACTCGCGCTACGGCGCCACCGTGTGCCGCCGCAGGACCTGCCCCACCAGATCAGGGGCTTGGGTCCTGGCGCCACCGCATCGGTCTGCCATGGCCGAAACCCCGGCGCCCAGTCGCTGGCTGACGGGCGCTGTATCGGGTCGTCACTGCCGGTTGTGTGCACCGCGACACGAGCCCCGACCTTCGTCTAGTTGACAGCGTATAGGGCGTATCGCACCCTGCTCTCAACAGCCGGACGACACCGCACAGGAAAAGGGCGGAAGACCGCAGCGAACCCTGCGCGATCGCAACGCGTATCGATCGGGCGTGGACAGCGGTGCGCCAGCAGTTCGCAACGACGTGGCGCAATTGCTCCGCTCAACACAACAAGAGACCGAACATGACCACGCGAATCCTGCAAGCCCTTCTCCCGGCGGCCGCCCTTGCCGCCGGACTTGTTTCACTCAACGGCACCGCAAACGCGCAAGCCCTGTATGGCTCGGAGATCCTGATCCGGGGCGGGGCCACGTTCTGGGGCGATGACGTGGGGACGCCCCTGGACCAGGTCTTTGTCTATTCCGGCACGGATGCCAGGGCGCCCGATTCCTTCTCGGAATCATCGGGAGATGCCCGGGCAGGGGTGAACATTGCGGCTCTGTCGTACGTCGGCACCGGAGGCGTCCACGTGAGCGCCTTCGCGCGCTCCGTGGTGAATGTCGGGGGCTCCCGTAGCAACGCCTGGGGGGTTGCATCGGGCGACTTCGGGGACGCCTTCCGCATCAGCAGTCCGCTGGCCTCGCCGGGCAGGTCGGGCACCGCGACCTTTGCCTTCTCGATCTCCGGCAAGCTCGAAAATTCGTACGACGACGACGGTCATGAGGTCAACAACATCCTGGGCGGTCGCGCCAGGTCCGAGATGGATGCGTGGTTTCTTGTCCTTGACAGTCAGGACCAGGGCGTGAGCAAGTACTTCTCCCAGCGCTTGTACGTGACCAACGGGCTGGTCGAGTCTGACCCTGCCTCGGTTTCAGGTACACCAGATTGTTGCCACTTCGATTCTTTCTTCTGGAGACCCGCATGAAAACGTTTCGACTTTTGTTCGCAGCGCAGATGCTGACGATTGGGAAAGCGGCCTCGGCGGCGCTGGGCACAGCCAGGGGCACCTGGTCGCAATCAATCTGCAGCGCCTCGCGCCGGATGTTGGCCGCTGCAGCGCTCGGCGTCCTGGCGTTGCCGGCAGCGCACGCCGGAGTTTCAGCCGAGTTGTGGGTGGGGTTTCCAGAGCGCAGGTTTCCCGATTTATGGGCCGGTGAAACAGGATTTCTGGGCGAGAGTTACGGCTACAAGCTGTTTCGGTCGGAATTCATGCAGCCGACGACCTACGCTTCCGTTGAGGGCAACCTGTCGGCCGGCACCATGCGCGCGGTGGCACAGACCGACTACTTCAAGTCGTCCTTCGTTTCGCCCGGTTACCCTCCCGGTTATTTCGACTCGATGACGTCGGCCGGGGCGCGGGTGAACATGGCCGACACGTTCACTTTCAACAATTTGACGTTTGGCCAGGTCCAGATGGGCTACCTGGACATCCAGGTGTCCGGCAGTTTCATCAGCCCGCCGGATGCGAGCCCGGGCCGCATCCTCTATGGGACTGGCTTTGTGGGGGCCAGCGTGAGTTCGTCAGACCGGCAGGTCTACCTTTCGCGTTCGCAATGGTTTGCGGCAAATGAGTACTCTGGGCCTGGATTTCAGACCGCGAGCCCGGTTCAAGTGGGCAGCAGCGTTTCGTATTTCGATACCCTGTCGTTCCAGCTGCTTCCCGGTACGACATACAGTGTCGGTATGAGTCTGGACGTGATTGCCACCGGCTTGGATGCCGACTTCGGCAGCACGGCCCGTGCATATCTGCGCCTTCCCGAAGGGGTGACCTACACGTCGCAGTCCGGCGTGTTCTTGGCAACCGCCGTGCCGCTGTCGCCCGTGCCGCTTCCGCCGGCCGCCTGGCTGATGTTGGCGGGCCTCGGGACCTTGGGGGTGCGGCTGCGCAAGACCTACTGAGCCGGCATCAATAAAATGGGCTCTTCGGGAAATCGAGTGGGTGAGAAGTGAGGATTTCAGAGCTCCGGGAGCATGCAGGTGAGGACCTTCGCGCAGGTACTCCTCTTCGCGCAGTCCGTAGGCGCGCCTCTGGATGACTCGAATGTTGTTGTTGAGCCCCTCGACGAAACCCAGCAACACCTTGTGCTCCGGCCTGCAGTTAGCCTGGAAATTTCACCAGGCCGGCCC
>JBILUV010000156.1:0-8285 GCA_044370825.1 Burkholderiales bacterium
GAAGGCCGCCTGTAGCGGGGCGAAGCGCGGCTCGGCCGCCAACCCTTCCACCGTGGTGACCTCCCGCCCGGCAACACGGCCCAGCGGCGTGATGCAGGCGCAGACCTGATGGCCGTCCAGCAGCACCGTGCAGGCGCCGCAATCGCCGGCATTGCAGCCGATCTTGGTGCCGGTGAGGCCGAGTTCATCGCGCAGCACATCGGCCAGGCGCGTCCCGCCGGGGGAAGTCGCGGCGACCATCCGCCCGTTGAGCGAGAACGTGGTGGCGCCGAGGGCGAGGCGGTCGTTCACAGGGCTGCCTCCACGAGGGTCTCGAGCAGCCGCGCGACGAGGCTGCGCGCCGCGTCTTGCCGGTAGGCTGCGCTGGCCCGTACGTCATCGATGGGGGTGAGGGGCGCGAGGTGGTCGGCCGTGACCCGGGCGCCGATGCCGCGCGCGGCTGGTTGCCCGCGCAGTGCATCCTCCAGGCCGCGGAGGCGCCGGGCCACGGGCGAACAGGCGCCGACGGCCAGCCGCGCCGCCAGGATGCGCCTATCGCCATCGATGTTCAGCGTACCCGCCGCCATCACGATGGAGATGACCAGATAGCGACGTGCGCCGAGCTTCAGGAAGTGGCCGCGAGTGCCCGGCGCGGGGGTGGGCAGCAACAGCGCGGTGACCAGTTCGCCGGGGCGCAGATCGACGCGGCGAGGCCCCTGCACGAAGGACTCGAGCGGAACGCTTCGCACCCCCTCTGGTCCGGTGACTTCAACCAGGGCGTCGAGCGCGAGCAGGGCGGGGATGCCATCCGCGGCCGGGGAAGCATTGCAGACATTGCCGCACACCGTGCCGGCGTTCTGGATCTGCATCCCGCCGACCTCCCGCGCCGCCAGGCGCAGGCCCTCGAAGGCCGGTGGCAGCGGCGCGGCGAGCAGGTCGGTCCAGGTGGCGGCGGCACCGACACGCCAGTGCTGCGCCTCCTCATGGATAACGCGCAGGCCGGTGATGCCGGTGATGTCGAGCAACTGACCCTCGATGGGCCGCCCGACACGGGCCGGATAGAAATCGGTGCCGCCGGCGAGGATGTGGTGCGACCCGGAGGCCAGCGCGTGCAAGGCCTGGTCGAGGGTTTGGGGGCGCAGGTACTGGTTCATCGTGCCGTGCGGACGGGGTCGCTGACGGAACCGGCAGGATAAGGGTTTTGGCGACCAGGGGCCAGAAAGTGCGGCGCTCCCTTCCCGGAGGCCGGACGCCGGGGCGGAACGACATCAGGCCATCATGGCAATGCTGGCCGCGTCCGGCGAGACGGGAGGGGCAGAAGGGACTTAGCTGCCGAAGCTGTCGGGCAGACGGACTGTCCGGATTCGCGGCCTCGGGCTTCCACGATGCTGGATCATGTCCTTGGCGGAGGGTGTCACTATTGACACCATTTCGCATGGCTTCCATACGGTAAATCCTCGAGCAAATGCGGAGCGAACCGGCCAACGTTCGCTACCAAGATCTGAGCAAGGTCTGCGAGGAGTTTTTCGGCTGGCCTGGAGATTTCGTCAGGTCACGGGATGATGGCGAGGCAGACCGTGCATCGCGCGCCAAGCCAATAGCGAGGCCTGGTGGCGCGAAGCGCGGGCGCGGCATGACCGCAAGGCGCCCGCCAGCGCCCGTGGAGGCCGGAAAACCAGATCGTACCGCCGGCCGATTCGCTGCAAACCCAATGGGCATGGGTACGCTGCTCGTTTTCGGGGCCGCCCTGATGAAATACCCGGTTCTACATGCTCCGCTGCAGGCCATGTCCGAGCTCCGGGCACGTCGATGGTGCTCTGGTGGATACCGGCTCCCTCAGGGACACAGCCCATCGAGGGACGACGGAAGTGTCGTCTTCGCGCTGCCAGAGCGCGCATCCGGCACGACACCATCGAGGTCCGCCATGAGGGCCTGCTGTTGCTGCAGCAAGGCCAGATCCTTCTTCAGGCGTTCGCACTGTTCCTTGCCCAGACCTGGCGGGCGCTCGGCCACTTTCTTCGGCGCGGGGGCGGGAGTCGGCACGGGCTCCGGTTTTGCCGCGGCAGCGCGGGCCGCCCTGGCATCGGCCTCGGCGCGGGCGACGCAGTCCCCCTCCACGACAGCCCGGACCTCCGCCGGAGAACCCGGGGTCTGCGTGACCGTGGCGACGAACTTGCGGCGGGCGGCTTTTTCCGCGAACGGCAGGGCTTCGTGGTCGACGGCTGCCAGCAATTGCGCCGGGGTCGTGCCCCCCGCCTTGCGTCTGGCCAGACGTTCGGCATCCTCACCCACCGCCACGCAGGCCTGATGCGCGGCGTTGTCGCTGGACGAGCGGCGCGTGGTGGTGACGACCCGCGCACCCTCGCCGCAGGGCTTGTCGGCGTAGGAGCCGTCGGGGCAGCGGTAGACCTTGGCGCCGTTGGCGCCCACGGGCGGAAGGGCGAGCAGCAGGGCGCAGAGCAGGGACGGGGTGCGCATGAGAAGCTTCCGGAAGCGGGGTGATGGCAGGGTTTTCGGCCATGCCCGCGACAGGTTGAGCATGGGCGTGTGGCTGCCCGTGCGGCGCACCGACGGTGTCGCGCTCCGATGCTCGGCTATGATCCGGAATCTCACCCCACCCGTGAGTTTCCATGCTCGAGCGCATCGACGTGATCTCGGCCGTCGTCTGTCCGTGGTGTTTCATCGGCAAGCGCCACCTCGAGGGTGCGCTCGCCCTGTGGCGCGAGCGCCATCCCGGCGCCGCACCGACGGTGCAGTGGCACGCCTTCCAGCTCAACCCGCAGCTGCCGCGCACCGGGATGCCCCGCGCCGACTACATTGCGGCGAAGTTCGGCGGGGCGCAGCGCGCCCGGGAGATCTACGCCCGCGTTGCCGCTGCCGGAGAGGGCGCCGGCATCGCCTTCGAATTCGACCGCATCCAGACCCAGCCCAACACCACCCAGGCCCACCGCCTCATCGCCCAGGCCGGTGAGCTGGGCCGACAGGACGCCGTGGTCGAGGCCTTGTTCGAGGGCTACTTCCTGCGCGGCTGCGACCTCACCAGCGACGAGACCCTGGTGGAACTGGCCGCCTCGGCCGGCCTGGATGCCGGCGAGACCGCGGCATTCCTGGCGTCCGATGGACTGAGGCAGGAAGTCGGCGCCGATGAGCGCATGGCGCGGGAGATCGGCGTCGAGGGCGTACCCTTCTTCATCTTCAACCAGCGCCTCGCGGTATCCGGCGCCCAGCCCGAGGAGGTCCTGGTGGAGGCCATGGCCCAGGCGGCGGGCGAACCGCCGGCCGCCTGATGCGACAGCACTTCGGCGCGCGACCGGCAGGGCGTTTTTCCAGGCAACCGACATGACCCCCGACGACATCGAATCCGCGGCGGCGCGCATCGCCCCCCATGTGCGCCGCACCCCCGTGATCGAACTCGCGGCCGGCGAGTTCGGCTTCGACTTCTCCGTCTGCCTGAAGCTCGAGTTCATGCAGCACGCGGGCTCGTTCAAGGCCCGCGGCGCCTTCAACCGCATGCTCTCGGCCTCGCTGCCGCCGCAGGGCGTGATCGCCGCCTCGGGCGGTAATCACGGTCTGGCGGTGGCGTACGCGGCGCGCCGGCTCGGCGTGCCGGCAGAGATCTTCGTACCCGAGATCTCCGCCCCGGTGAAAATTCGGCGGCTGCGTGAACTCTCGGCCACGGTGCACGTCATCGGGCGCAACTACGCCGAGGCCTGGCAGGCCTGCGAGGCCCGTCAGCGCGAGACCGGCGCGCTGGTCGTGCATGCCTACGATCAGGCCGAGGTGGTGGCCGGGCAGGGGACGGCCGCGCGCGAGTTCGAGCAGCAGTGCCCCGGGCTCGACGCCGTGGTGGTGGCGGTGGGTGGTGGCGGGCTGATCGGCGGCGTGGCGGCGTGGCTTGGCGGCCGCACGCGTGTCGTGGGCGTCGAGCCGGTCACCTCCTCCGCCCTGCACACCGCGCTCGCGGCCGGGGCGCCGGTCGACGTCGAGGTCTCCGGCATCGCCGCCGATTCGCTGGGTGCCCGGCGCGTGGGCTCGGTGATGTTTTCCATCGCCCGGCGTTACGTCGAGCGCGTGGTCCTGGTGGACGACGAAGCCATCGCGCAGGCTCGCCGCGTGCTGTGGCGCGAGCTGCGCATCGTGGCGGAACCCGGGGGTGCGGCCGCCTTCGCCAGCCTCCTCTGTGGTGCCTGGCGGCCGGCGCCCGGGCAGCGCGTGGGGGTGCTGGTATGCGGGGCGAACTGCGATCTGGCCGGGGTCGACGTCCCGGCCTGAGACCACCGCTGCGGGGCGCCGTTGCCGGCCGAGGCGCCGCGCCCCCGGGCGGTCAGACCAGCTTCCTGCCGTCGAAGAAGGCCTTGCGCCAGCGGGTCACGGTGACCTTCTCGAACAGCCCGGCCTTGGTGAAGGGGTCGTTGGCGATGAATTGCTCGGCCACCGCGCGATCGTCCGTGTCCACCAGCAGGATGCCGCCCTTGCCGCCGGTGCCGTCATCCTCGATCAGGGCGCCGGCCGCCAGCAGTAGGTGCTGGTTGGCGGTCAGGTATTCGAGGTGTGCCGGCCGCTCGCTCAGGCGCAGTTCGGCGGTGCCGGGTTTGTCGGTGGTCTGGATGGCGTAGGGCATGGCTGGAGGTTCTCCGCGTGGTGTTGGATCGTGTCGTCGCACCGGCGTGGACGCCGGGCGGGCGAGGCCGGATTGCACCGCAGCCATCGGCGTGGCGCAAGCCCGGGCCGTCGGGTGGCCGGATGGGTTGATCTTTCCAGACCCGCGTTCCAGACTGCCGTGATCGAGACCTGGGGGGATTCATGGCTGCACTGACGCTGCGCAAGCTGCATCCGCTGTTCGCCGCCGAGGTGACGACGCGTCTCGCGCTGGCGGACGTTCACGACCCCGCTGTCCTGCAGGAGATCCGGGACGCCATGGACCGGTATGCGGTCCTGGTCTTCCGCGACCAGCGCCTGGATGACGCGGCACAGATGGCCTTCGCCCGGCGCCTGGATGGGGAACTGCACGACAAGACCGGATCGGCCGCCATGGGCCAGAGCCGCCTCGGGACCGAGGCCGTCGCCGACATCTCCAATGTCGACGAGGTCGGCCGGGTGCTCGCGCCGGACGACCGGCGACGCATGTACGCACTGGGCAACCGGCTGTGGCATACAGACGCCTCGTTCCAGGATCCACCCGGACGCTATTCGCTGCTGTCGGCCCGCGTCCTGCCACCGGTCAGTGCCGATACCGAGTTCGCCGACACCCGCGCAGCCTGGGATGCCCTCGATCCCGCGCGCCGCGCCCTGGTGGAGGGGCTGCGGGCGCATCACTCCATCGCGCACTCGCGGCAGACCCTGGGTTTCGAGTTCTCGGAAGCGGAGCGGGAGCGCCTGCGCGGCGCGGTGCACCCGCTGGTGCGCACCAATCCGCGCACCGGCCGGCGCGCCCTCTACCTCGCCTCGCACGCCAGCGGCATCATCGACTGGCCGGTACCGGAGGGGCGGCTGCTGCTGGCGGAACTGATGGAGCACGCCACCCGGCCGGTCTTCGTCCACCGTCACGCCTGGGAGGACTTCGATCTGGTCATCTGGGACAACCTGGCGACCGTGCATCGCGCCACGCGCTTCGACGACGGCGTGCACCGGCGCGAGCTGCGCCGCGTCACCACGCTGGACGTGGTGGCCTGACGGCGGGCGGCTGCGGGTCAGCCCAGACGAGGCGCCGCATCTGGCCCCGGCAATGCGGGGGCGTCCTCCTTCAGATCGACGCCGGTGAGCTTGCGGCGTCGTGCTTCCGTCATCAGGTGGTAGAGCTTGTGTGCCGCCAGTGCGTAGGGCAGCCCGTCGGGTTCGCGGACGTTGGAGATGCAGTTACGCTCGGCGTTGCTGCGGCCGGGCAGCGGATCCCAGGTGATGTAGAGGCCGAGGCTGTCCGGCGAGGACAGCCCGGGCCGCTCCCCGACCAGAAGGACGGTCATCTGCGCAGGCAGCAGGGCACCGACTTCGTCGGCGACCGCGACGCGGCCCTGGCGCACGACCACGACCGGCGCCATCGTCCAGCCGTCGGCGCGCAGTCGCGGCATGACAGTCGACAGCAGGGCTGCGGCGTGGGATTGCACTGCGAGCGCGGACAGCCCGTCGGTGACCACGAAGGCGCAATCGAAGGGCGTCTCAGGGTGGGGCATGGCCTCCAGCCGCTGGCGCGATGTTTCGTCCAGGATGCGCCCGAGGTCGGGACGGGCGATGAAGGTGGCGCGATCGCGCGCCGCGCTGTGCAGCCACACGTGCTCCAGCCCGGCCGCGTCGAGCCGTCGCGCGAGGCCGTCCTGGTCGAGTTCGAGGTGCACGGCGTCGCGCGCCCGCGCATGGGCCAACTGGAAGGCGAGAAGGGGGGTGGTCGGCAGGCTGCCGCCGGCGCGGCCCAGCCCGATGCGGGCGGCCGTGAGCTGGCGCAGGTGGTTCCAGGGGTCCGGATCGGCTGCACCGGGCCGGGGGGCGATGGGTGTCTTGCTCATGGCGTGGTGTCGATCAGACGGCGGGTGCGGCGAGAGCGAGCAGGCGGTGCGCCGGATCGGCCGGCAGCAGTCGCGCCTGCTCGTCGAGCACGCCCATGCGCAGTTGCCACTCCTCGAACTCGGGTGCCGGCTTCAGACCCAGGGTCTGGCGCAGGTACAGGGCGTCGTGGAATGAAGTGCTCTGATAGTTGAGCATGATGTCGTCCGCACCCGGCACACCCATGATGTAGTTCACCCCAGCGGTGCCGAGCAGGGTGAGCAGGGTGTCCATGTCGTCCTGGTCGGCGTCCGCGTGGTTTGTGTAGCAGATGTCCATGCCCATGGGCAGGCCCAGCAGCTTGCCGCAGAAGTGATCCTCGACCCCGGCGCGCACGATCTCGCGGCCGTCGAGGTATTCCGGGCCGATGAAGCCGACGACGCTGTTGACCAGCAGTGGCGAGAAGCAACGCGCGAGACCGTAGGCGCGCGCTTCGATGGTCTGTTGGTCGACCCCGTGGTGGGCATTCGCGGACAGGGCGCTGCCCTGCCCGGTCTCGAAATACATGACGTCATCACCCACGGTGCCGCGGCGCAGTTCCCGCGCCATGGCCTGGGCTTCCCCGAGCATGCCGGCGTTGACGCCGAAGCTGCGATTGGTGGCCTCGGTGCCTCCGATGGACTGGAACACGAGATCCACCGGCACCCTCTTGCGCATCGCCTCCATGGTGGTGGTGACGTGGGTCAGGATGCAGGACTGCGTCGGAATCGCATAGGTCTCGATGATGTCGGCCAGCAGGTGGTTGAGTCGCGACACCTGCTCAAGATTGTCCGTTGCCGGATTGATGCCGATGACCGCGTCGCCGCTGCCGTAGAGCAGGCCGTCGAGGACGCTGGCGGCGATGCCGCGGGCGTCGTCCGTGGGGTGGTTGGGCTGGAGACGGCAGGACAGCCTGCCTGGCAGACCGATGGTGTCACGGAACCGGGACACCACGCGCACCTTGGAGGCCGCCAGCACCATGTCCTGGATGCGCATGATCTTGGAGACAGCGGCCACCATCTCGGGCGTGAGTCCGCGCGACACGGCGGCGAGGGCCTCGCTCGTGGTCTCGTACGCGAGCAGCCAGTCGCGCAAATCGCCGACGGTGAGGTGGGCCACGGGGCGAAACGCCGCGGCATCGTGGCCGTCGATGATCAGCCGGGTGATCTCGTCGCTCTCGTAGGGCACCACGGCCTCGCGCAGGAAGGTGTCGAGCGGCAGCGCTGCCAGCGTCATCTGGGCGGCCACGCGCTCCTCGGCGCTGGCGGCGGCGATGCCGGCGAGGCGGTCGCCGGAGCGGGCTGGTGAGGCCTTGGCGAGCAGGGACCGGAGGTCGTCGAAGCGGTAGGTGTTGGCACCCACGGTGTGGCGATGGACGGCCATGTGCAACTCCATTGAATGTGATTGCAAGGATGCCACCACGCCCGGGAAGGTTCCCGGGAATCCTTCACGATCGCGCCTGCGGGACCTCAGCCGGTCGGAGGACTGCTGCCGGGCAGGTCTCCCGGTCGGCCGTCGTGCGTGCGCCCGGCCCGCCGGGGCGACAGGCTCTCCCCGCCGTGCCGCGGCTGACGCATGGCGGCGGCGAGGCGCCGCCAGGCCGCCATCACGCGGTCCGGGTAATCCGTACGGCGGCCGAGACTGCCGTTGTAGCGCGCCAGGGCCCGGGCGAGATCACCCTGCTCGAGATCCAGATAATGGCGGAGGATGGTGCAGCCGTAGCGCAGGCTGGTGCGCAGATTGAACAGATTGTGGTCGGGCGTGCCGATGGACCGCACCCAGAACGGCAT
>JBILUV010000157.1:0-8265 GCA_044370825.1 Burkholderiales bacterium
GCGGGCGCACCAGCCAGAAGGCCAGCCAGAGCGCGGCCAGGCCGATCCACACGCCATACCAGCCGAGGGCACGCGACACGCCGTAGTCCTCGAGGTTGTCGATGGTCTCGCCGGTCATGGTCCTGACCTCATGCCGGAAGTCGGCACGGGCGCCGGTGACCTCGATCCATACACCCGGGCCCACCAGGGGCCCGGAGCCCTTCACCGAGAGCATCGGATGGATGTGATGGCTGCCCGGCACACGGCCCTTCAGCACCAGCCGGAACTCGTAGTCGCGCCCGAGCTGGAAGTCGGCGAAGGACTGCCGCGCCGGGACGCCATTGACGTAGCTCTCCACCCGCGTGATGACCGGTCCGGGCGAATACGCCGACATGTACACGGTGTCCGGCAGCGAGACGGCGTCGGGCCAGTCCTGCATCAGCCGGAAACGCCCGGTGATGGTGAACTCCTCGTTGACGGCGATCTTGGCCCGGTCGAACTGCACGTCGTAGAACTGGACCGTGCGCGTGCGCAGGTAGGGTTCCTGGGCGCGCTCGCCATGGGCCAGTGCATCGACGGAGGCCAGCAGTGCGAGGCAGGCCAGGGGCAGCAGGGCGATGCGGCGCAGCACGCCGCGGAGCATGTGGGTCATGGCTGTTCCCCTCACCCGGCAGTCTTCTGGTCGACCTTCACGCCCATCATCGCCATGACCTTCCTGTTGTTCGGCAGGAAGGTGGCGCTGGACATGAGCATCCCGAGCTTCCACCAGCCGTAGTGCATGAACATGCAGATGAAGCCCGAGAACAGGGCCGACACCCAGCTGGCGGAGTCGCCGAAGGTGCGCAGCGTGCCGCGCTCGATGATGCGGATGTATTCCGGCGTGGCGGAGCGCGGGTAGACGTAGCCGATGAGGTCGGCCATCGAGGCCATCATGCCCTGGTGTACCGCGGGCACGTAGTAGGGCGCCAGGATGGTGTAGTTGGACGGATAGAACAGGAAGGCGAAGGCGAAGCCGCCGAAGATGGCCGTGAACAAGGCGTTGCGGAAGATCAGCAGCATCACGTCAAGCACGAGGGCGCCCGCGATCATCTGGGCGGGGAGCACCAGGTTGAGCGGGTAGTCGGTCCAGAGCATGAACTGCATTGGCCGGGTGATGGACACGGCCAGCATCAGGCACACGGCACCCACGGTGGCGCCGATGGGCAGTCGGAAGTAGTTCCAGAACACCGCCTGCAGGGCGCCGGGGAACATGATCATCACCACGGGCATGACCAGAGGCCAGTACTGGCGGTCCTTCCAGTCGATGAACATGTCCCAGTCGCCCGCCAGCAGCATGGTGTGGAGGTGGATGGCTCCGGTGAACAGCAACACCACGGCGATCACCACCAGCAGGTCGAACAGGCGGGAGGTGCGGGCAGCCGCGGGCGAGAGGCCGGCGGCCTGGACCACGGGCGAGAAGGAGCCGGAGACGACATCGCCGGCGCTCGGCGTTGTGGAGGCACTCTGGTTGGAATTCATGGGAAGCGTTCCTCGCGTGCACGACTAACCCGGGGCGAGCATGGCGCGCCCTGGCGGGTCGTTTCGGTTCGTTCAGGGACCGCGTCCCGGCAGCCGGGACGCGGAGCAGGGCTGCCGGCGTCTCAGGCGGCGGCTTCGCCCTTGAAGACCTGTGGCAGCAGCTCGCGCATGCGCGCGATGATCTGCATCAGCACGCCGGCCAGAGCGAGGGCATTCCAGCCCAGCACGACGAAGCCCCAGTGCAACGGGTGGGAGAAGATCTCCTCGGTGAGCCAGTAGGCGTGGCCCCACTCGTTGTAGCCGAGATTCGGGAGGATGAGGAACGGGCCGACCACCGCGAACACGTGCATCAGGGAGATGCCGCGGCAGAACGCGGGGATGCGCGTCATGGCATAGACGAAGCTGCCGACGCCGAACAGCAGGTAGATGGGTATGCAGGCATAGAACAGCACGATGTGGCTGGGCGTGATCGGGGTGTCGCGCAGCACGGTCTGGTGCCAGTTTCCATCGCCTTCGGCGAAGAAGCTGCCAGTCCAGTAGAAGGTGAAGGTGTACACCACCAGCCACATGGTGAGGTAGAAGTAGCGCCGCAGCTCCACCGCAGGGGCGACGTTGTCCATGTCGCGCTCACGGGTGGCGATCAGGTAGACCTGCACGGCGGCGGCGATGCCGAACAGCACCGGCATCTGGATGTAGAACAACCGCATCCAGACGGCCTCGAAGGCCGGGTCCGTGGAGTCCAGCCCGACGGTCATGCCGTGGGCCTGCTGGTACATGCGGTAACCGACATACACTGCAGAGAGAATCACCAGAGAGACCAGGAACATCGTGTAGTTGAGTCCGAACTTCTTCACCTTGGCGGCCGGCGTCGACTGCGCCGGCAGGGCGGCCTGTGCGTTTGCCATGCTCGTGTCTCCTCAGGGGGTTGGTGTTGCCGGATCGCGGATGTGGCGCGGCCGCGTCGCCGGCGCGAACCGGATCGGGCGGACTGTTGATTCGGACCGACGGAAGGCGGGGCGTGGCACACCCGCCGATGTCGGGGCGGGAGCCGGGCCCCGGGAGCCTGCGGGCGTGGCGTCGCATCGCCGCGGATGAGCGGCCGGCGCCGGACGCGGCAGCGCGCCGCCCGGACCCGGGCCTGAAAGAATGTCCTGTGCGACCACCGTCTCCAATGCCACCCCCTCCACGGGCCTGCACCTGCGCGTCGATGCGCGATGCGCTGTTCGACGTGCGATCCGGTCTGATGCTCTGCCGACATGTCCCGGCGGCCACCTTCATCGGGCGGGCGGCGTCGCGGGACGGAATTACATCGGGAGGCAGTCTAGGCCGCGCGTTTTCGGGGCGTCAAGCTGCGCTGCAACACAATGGCCCATGGGTCCGTGAGCAAGGCGCCCATATGGTGTCTGGAGAAACGACGCGAAGGTCTCCGGGGACGGGGGGCGGCCATCGGGCAAAGGCGGGCCTGGTTGCCACGCCCCGCGGTGCGGCAGTGCGCAAAACGGGTGGTGCTCGCCTGCCGGCCGGGGCGGCAGCGGACCGACTCAGTCCCGTCGGCGCGCCAGGATCTCGACCGGCTCGATGGCGCCGTCCGCCAGACCACGCGCCACATTGGCCATGGCAGGCTTCGCCAGCGCCTGGTGGATGAGCATCACGGAACGGTGCGGTGGCTTCTCGCCGCGTTCGGCCATTGCCCGCGAGCGGGCGCCGAACGCGAGGGTGGCCTCGCGCGTGCTGCGCATGGCCAGCACATCGAAGCCGGCCTGTTCCAGTCCGCGCCGGGTTTCCTCGGACGTCGCCAGGAAGCTGGTTGCCTGGGACGAGGCCCACGGCGTCGGGTAGGAGAGGGTGCCGGTCGCGCCACGCGCGATCTCGGACAGGATCAGCCAGGCGCCGGGCTTCATCACGCGGTGGATCGCCGCATACAGGCCGGCCTTGTCGGCGATGTTCATCGACACGTTCATGGAGTACGCGCCGTCGAAGCTACCAGGCGGGAAGGGCATGGCGAGCGCGTCGCCGACCTCGAAGGTCACGCGGTCCTGAAGGCCGGTGAGCTGCGTGAGGTGGGTGGCGAGCTCGCAGAATTCGGGTGTGAGATCGATGCCCGTGACGTGGCAGCCGAAGCGGTCGGCGAAGAAGCGGGCCGGCCCGCCGATGCCGCTGCCAATGTCCAGCAGGTGGTGGCATGCCTGCGCCTCGATCAGGGTCGCGAGTTCGAGCGTGGCCTCCAGGCCGCGTCCGTGGAATTGGTCGTAGGGTGCCAGCGCCTCGAGCGTCGGGCGGTCGGGGTCCGCGCCATCGTCCATCAGGGCCGCGCGCAGGCGGCTGCGCAGATCCCCGGCGCGCACGTAGTGGCGGGTGACGTCACGGCTGTCGGTCATGGAGGCGTCTGTCCGGGCAGGGGAAGGATTGGGACAGGCGCGCGGGAGGGCGCTCCGGACCTCGACAGCGACCCAATGTATCGGTCGGCCTCCCCCGGGTCAATCCGCTCTGATGCCCTGCTGGACCCCCACCCTGTAGCCACTCATGACGCCGGAGGCCGGCGTCAGGCCTTGCCCGGAGGCGGGCCGTAGTAGCCCTTGCGGTCGGTGATCTCGCGCAGCAGGCGCGCGCCCTCGACGACGTGGGCGTGCAGGCCTTCGCCGCCGCCGTCGATGTGGCGCAGCAGGGCTTCCCGCATGCGCGGATCCCAGTAGGTGCGCAGGTGATTGCGGATGCCCTCGGCCCGTCGCCCCGGGGGATAGGGGGCGAAGAAGTCACCGATCTGGTTGGCCATGGTGATCATGCGAGACATGGCCAACACCGGCGTGTCCCTGTCGCGCCCGGCGTGGGAGTCGGTCACGGTGCTCATGCGTCCACCGCCTCGGGGGTCGCGCGCTCTGCCACGGCGCGCCCGGAAGCGGCCTGCCCGACCAGCGAGACTTCCACCGCCGTGACCTTGTACTCGGGACAGTTGGTGGCCCAGTCGGAGAGGTCGGAGGTGACCACGTTCACCCGTGTCTCGGCGTGGTGGAAGGTGGTGTAGACGATGCCGGGATTGACCCGCGGCGAGATCCGGGCGCTCAGCTGTGTGCGGCCGAAACGGCTTGTGACCCAGACCTTGTTGCCATCGCGGATGCCGCGCGTGGCCGCATCTGCGCTGCTGATCTCGAGCACGTCCTCGGGGTGCCAGCGCGAGTTGGCGGTGCGGCGGGTCTGGGTGCCGACGTTGTACTGGGTGAGGATGCGGCCGGTGGTCAGCAGCAGCGGCAGCTGGTCCGAGGTGCGCTCCCGCGTGGGCACGTACTCGGTGAGCATGAAGGTGCCGCGGCCGTTGGCCCGGGGGAAACGCTCTGTGTGCAGCACCTCGGTGCCCCGCGGGGCGTTCTCGTCGCAGGGCCACTGGGCCGAGCCGATCTCGTCGAGCAGGGCGAAGCTCATGCCGCGGTAGGTGGGCGACAGGCGCGCGATCTCGTCGAGGATCTCGCCGGCGTGCTGATAGTGCGCCGGGTAGCCCATGGCGTTCATGAGCTTCACCACCACCTCCCAGTCCTGGTAGCCCGCCAGCGGCTCCACCACCTTGCGCACGCGGTTCACCCGACGTTCTGCGCTGGTGAAGGTACCGTCCTTCTCGAGCGAGGAACTGCCGGGCAGGAAGACGTGGGCGTACTTCGCAGTCTCGTTGAGGAACAGGTCGTGGACGATCACGCAGTCCATGGCCTTCAGCGCCTCGATGATGTGGCTCTGGTTCGGGTCGCTCTGCACCGGATCCTCGCCCATGATGTACATGCCGCGGAAGTGGCCGGTGAGCGCCGCGTCGAACATGTTGGGCAGGCGCAGGCCGGGTTCCGCGTCCAGCGGCACCCCCCAGTCCGACTCGAAGCCGGCGCGCACCTCGTTGTCGGTGACGAAGCGGTAGCCGCTGAACACGTGGGGCCAGCTGCCGAGGCAGCTGCCGCCCTGGACGTTGCCCTGTCCGCGCAGCGGGTTCACGCCCACTCCCTCGCGCCCGAGCATGCCGCAGGCGAGCGACAGGTTGCCCAGGCACATGACGCCAGTCGACCCCTGCGAGTGCTCGGTGACCCCCAGACCGTAATAGATGGCGCTGTTGGGCCCGCCGGCATAGAGCCGCGCGGCGCGCCGGATGTCCCGGGGGTCAAGACCGGCTTGCGGGCCGATGACCTCGGGGGCGTAGCGGTCGGAGCCGACCAGATCACGCCATACCTCGAACTCTTCCCATTCGCAGCGTGCGCGCACGAAGGCCTCGTCGAACAGGCCTTCGCGCACGATGACGTGAGCGATGCTGTCCAGCACGGCGACGTTGGTGCCGGGTCGCAGCGCGAGGTGGACGGAGGCCTCGACGTGGGGCGAGCGCACGGTCTCTGTACGGCGCGGGTCGATGACGATGAGTTTGGCCCCCTGGCGGACGCGGCGCTTGAGCAGCGAGCCGAAGACGGGGTGGCCTTCGGTGGGGTTGGCCCCCACCACCATGATGACGTCGGCCTTCAGAATGGAGTCGAAGTGCTGGCTGGCCGCGCCCCAGCCCACCGTCGCCGACAGGCCGAACTGGGTGGGCGAGTGGCAGATGCGGGCACAGTTGTCGACGTTGTTGTTGCCGAACACCGCGCGCGCGAGCTTCTGCACCAGCCAGATCTCCTCGTTGGTGCAGCGTGAACTGGAGATGGCACCGATCGAGCGCACGCCATGGTGCGCCTGGATGTCCTGCAGACGGCGCGCCGCGAAGCGGAACGCCTCGTCCCAGCCCACCTCGCGCCACGGCTGGTCGATGCCGTCGCGGACCATGGGCGTGCGAACCCGGTCCGGGTGCTGGTAGTAGTCGAAGGCGAAGCGGCCCTTGATGCAGCTGTGGCCGTGATTGGCCTTGCCTTCCTTCCAGGGGATCATGCGCACGATGCGGCCGCCGGCGGTCTGCGCCTTGAAGCCGCATCCGACGCCGCAGTAGGCGCAGGTGGTGACCACGCTGCGGTCGGGCTTGATCGGATTAGCCACGCTGGTACTCCGTTTCGAAGAGGCTTTTTTCCACCAGGGCCTGCGTCGGACAGGTCTGCACGCAGGCGCCGCAACTGACGCAATCGGACTCGAAGAAGGGCTCGTTCTGCCCCGCCGCCACCTTGGACGCGAAGCCGCGCCCCTGGATGGTCAGGGCGAAGGTGCCCTGGATCTCCTCGCAGGCACGCACGCATCGGCTGCAGACGATGCACTTCGCCGGGTCGAACAGGAAGTACGGGTTCGACAGATCCACCGGGCTGTCGAGGTGGTCCTGACCGCCGTGGTAGGGATGGCTGTGGACGCCAACCTCGGTCAGCACCTCGTGCAGCTCGCTCCACCCATCCGGGACGTCGCCCGCCGGGAAATCCGACAGGTAGAGCTCGAGCACACCCTTGCGCAGCCGGGTCAGCGCCTCGGAGCGCGTGCGCACCACCATGCCCTCGGCGACGAGCGTGGTGCAGCTCGCGGGGTAGCCCCGCATGCCGTCTATCTCGACCAGGCAGACGCGGCAACTCCCGAACGCCTCGAGGGTATCGGTGGCGCAGAGCCTGGGCACCGACCGCCCTGCGCGCGCGGCAGCAAGCATGACGCTGCTGCCGCGGGGCACGGACACGGGCAAGTCGTCCACGGTGAGCTGCACGAGATCACCCGATCGCGGCGGGGTCCCGAGGTCCACGTCGTCGGAGAGGTCGCGGAGCTCTGCCCACATCGTTCGCTGTTCCTGCATTCAAATCGCTCCTGCCGCGGGCGTCCGTTAACGGGTCGAGCGGTGGCGGCGCAACCGAGCTTGCACGTCGCCGGTGCGGGCGCCCCCCGGAGGACCATGGCTCTGGTGGGAGGACGCCGGGTCTGGTGCGTGACCGGAACCCGGGTCGACGCTGACGCCTCCGTCGGACTTCGGAGGTTAACCAAGCCAGTCGGATGAGGAAAATTGTTTTTCCTCTTTGCGGGTATAGTGATTTTTCTATTCTTGGCCGCCCGGGGGGCTTCCGGTAAGGCGGTGGCGTGTGAAACCATCACTCCGGGCACCGCAGGAAGGTCCTGCGGGCCGCGTCACCGTGAAAACGGACCCGGCGGCTGACGGCTGCCGGAGCGCGGGCCATGCCCTTCCGACAGGTGGAACACTCATGGATGCACCAGACTGCCGTGATCCCTCGGACGAAACGGCGATGCCGCAGGGGGAGCGGCGGCGCACGCTGCTGCAGGGGCTCGGCGCTCTGCTCGCCACGGCCTCCTTCCCCGGGACCCTCCGGGCGCAGCCGGAAAGCGCCCGAGTGCGCCTCGCGGTGGGCGGCAAGGCCACGCTCTATTACCTGCCGCTGACCCTGACCGAGCGCCTCGGTCATTTCCGGGACGAGGGCCTGGAAGTGGAGATCAGCGACTTCCCCGGCGGGGGCAAGGCGTTGCAGTCCCTGATCGGTGGCAGCGCCGACGTGGTCTCCGGGGCCTACGAGCACACCATCATCATGCAGACCCTCGCGCAGAAGGTCCAGGCTTTCGTCCTGCAGGGCACCAACCCGGGCCTGGAACTCGCCGTCGTCCGGGCCAGGGCGGCTGCGTATTCCTGGCCCAAGGACCTCAAGGGCATGCGCATCGGCGTATCGGCGCCCGGGTCCAGCACTCACATGTTCGTCAAACACCTGCTGGCATCGGTCGGCCTGACGCCGGACGACGTGGCCATCGTTGGCGTGGGCACCGGCGCCTCGGCGGTCGCGGCCGTGCGCGGCGGGCAGATCGACGCCCTGTCTTCAGTGGAGCCGGTCATCAGCCTGCTGGAGCGCA
>JBILUV010000016.1:0-26424 GCA_044370825.1 Burkholderiales bacterium
CCTGCCTCGAGCTCGCCCGGCCGTGTGCTCGCCGGCGCGCGAGCGGCAGTGCTCCCCTGGTTTGAACCTCCTCTACATCGTCCGCTCCTTCGGTCCCGTCGGCGGCATGGAGCGCTACGTGTTCGAAACCGCGCGCGAGATGGTCCGGCGCGGGCACCGCGTCCACGCGCTGTGCCGGACGGTGGACGAGGCCTCGCTTGGCGGCACCGGAATCGAGGTCATCCTCCTGAAACCGGCGCCCGCCACGCATGGCTGGCAGGATCGTCTCGTGTTCAGGGATGCGGTCTCGCGCTTTTTCGCCGAGCATCCGGATCGCGCCGGCTTCGACATCGTGCATTCCCACGAAAACACCATCGAGCAGGACGTCTCCACCGAGCATGGCCCCTGCACCGCGCACGGTCTGCGTCGGGCGCCCTGGAAGTACCTCGACCCCAGCGCCCGCCGGAACCTCGCGATGGAAAAACAGAAGTTCCACAGTCCGCACCTGCGCGCCGTCGCCTTCTGTGCCCGCCGCGTCCAGGACATCGCCCTCAGCGCCTACCCGCATCTGGCCGCACGCATCACCCAGGTCATCACGCCGGCCCATTCCTACCTTCCACCCGCGACACGCCCCCCGGCAGGCAGCCGGCGCGTGCTCGGATTCATCGGGCGGGACTGGAAGCGCAAGGGCCTTCCGCGCGCCCTCGAAGTGTTCCGCGCGCTGCGTCAGGAGGACCCTGCCTGGGAGATGGTCGTGGCGGGCTGCCCGCGCGATGTCCTGTCGAAGGACGTGCTGCGCCACTGGCCGGACGGCGCCACGCTGCTCGGGTGGACCGCGCCGGAGGACTTCTTCCGCCGCATCGACGTCCTTGTCCACCCCGCCAGGGACGAACCCTTCGGCATGGTGATCGCAGAGGCCCTCACCTGCGGCGTCCCGGTCGTGGCCTCCGATCACTGCGGCTGCGTCGACCACCTGCAGTCCACAGGCTTGCGCGCCCTGTCACTGGAGACACCCACCGCTGCCTGGGCCCGCGCCTGCGCGGACGCACTGCGCCAACCGGTGCCACCTCTGGCGCCACGCACTTGGGCGGACGTGGCGGCGGAGCACGAGAGCCTGTACGCCCGTCTGCTCCCCTGACCGCACGGCGCGGCCGGAGCGCCACCCCGGCCCGATCACGCTGCGGTGCCAGAGCGCCGCGAAAACACCCCCGAAAATGGCCTTCTAACGCTGGAAAACGGCCTGTTTTCGGCGTTTTTTATTTTGAAAACAGGGACCGTCTGAGGTCCGACCCCGAAGCGAGCATTGCGCCCAGCAGGAGGGAGATCATGTGACTCTCCGGGAAGGTCCGGAAATGCGAATTGAACAGGCAGGTGAGCATCCAGCCGAGCAGGGCGCCGGCGGCGATCCAGGCGTGCATGGTGTTGCGGCGCACGCAGGCCAGCGCGGTGACCAAAATGCCGGCGAAGGCCAGCAGGCCGAAGGCGCCGGTCTCCATGGCGATGAGCATGTACAGGTTGTGCGGGTCGGCGGTGGGCTCGCCGCGCCAGTCGGAGTAGAGCTTCGCCACCGCCGGCGAGTACACGCGGCTGAAGCTGCCGGTGCCATAGCCGGTGATCGGGCGCTCGGCGATGAGCTCGATGGTGTGGCGATACACCACCGCGCGGAAGCCCACCGAGGTGAGGATCTCGGACTCGTCGGCGTGCAGTGCCTCGTGCACCGCCAGATCCACGCGGTCGCGCACCTGGGGGGTGACGAGGTAGGCCCCGACGCACAAGGCCGCGACTGCCGCCGCCACCAGCGGCAGGCGGCGCGCACCGAAGCGCTGCCAGCCCAGGGCCACCGGGATGGCCGCCGCCACGAAATACGCGCTGCGCCCTGGCGAGACCAGCAGCAGGTTGAGCACCGCCAGCACCACCGCGGCGCCGAGCACCCAGCGCCAGCGGCCGGATGCGCGCATGAGAAGCTGCGCGCACGCCAGCAGGCCGAGCGCGAAGAACATCCCCTGGGTGGTGTGGTTGGTGAGGATCACCCCGGTCTCGTGCGGAAACGGCTTGGACGGTATCCACCCGAACCACGCCATGAACGAGGCCACCACCCCCAGCGTGGCCGCCGCCGCCAGCGTCTTCACGAAGCGGTCCTTCCACACCTCCGCGCCGAACATCCCCAGCAGCAGATAGGCGTAGAGCAGCTTGCGCCAGCTCCACACGCTGTCCCAGCGCTCCGCCAGCGGACCCGGACCATGCAGGGTACCCAGCATCACCACCACGAAGAACACCAGGATGGCCTTGCCCAGCGGCTGGCGGAAGGCGGCGCCCACCACCCGCGGCAGGCTGCCGGAGGCCAGCAACGCGAGCGCGAACACGCCGATCGCCGTGCTCGCCAGCGCTGTGGACAAGGGCACCCCCACCATCGCCACCATGGCCGCCACGCGGCTCACGTCGAGCGCGCGGCCCGACCAGCGCCACGGACCGGCGTCTTCCATGCTCATCGCCACAGCTGGTAGAGGTACTTGCGCCGCAGTTTCTCGAGCGCGAACTTCAGCCGCTGCATCGGCGGCGAAGGCGGCTTGTGTTCCAGCGCCGAGGTGAACAGGCCGTTCTTGCTGCCCTGCTCCACCACCGGTGGCTCCAGCCACAGCATGGTGATCTCCTGTGCCTTGTCGATGGTCTCGAACTGGTTGTCGATGGGCTGGCCGATGCGGTGCTCCGCGATCCAGGCCAGCCGCAGCGCCGCCGTGCCCGCCCCCAGGATGTAGGAATCACCGAAGCGCCCGCGCCAGCCGCGGTACAGCCGTTGCCCGGGCCGGCGCTGGCTGCGCGGCGTGTAGAAGTTGCCCCCCGACCCGATGAACAGCACATGCGGCTGCGCCCAGCCGGCCGCCTCGCGCAGCGCATCCTGCACGCCTTCGGCGAAACCCGGCTCAAGCACTACGTCGTCCTCCAGCACCAGCGCGGCCAGGTGCCCGGCGGCGACGATGCGCTGCAGCGCCGCCACGTGCTTCATGGCGCAGGACTTCTGCCCCGGCCGCAGCGTGCAGCCCGGCACGAACCACCGCGCCTCGAGCTCGGGGGTGAGGTCCGGCACATCGAAGTCGAGGATGAACTCGGCCTCCAGGCCGAAGCGCGCCAGCTCGCGCTCCACGTGCGCCCGCCGGTCCGTGTAGGCCCGCACGTTGAGCACGTAGATGGCATCGAGCCCGAGGCGGTTCACGCCTGGCCAACCCGGTAGTACTCGCGGAACCACGCGACGAAGCGCGCCACGCCCTCCTCGATCGGCGTCGTCGGCGCGAAGCCGACCGCCGCCGACAGCGCATCGACGTCGGCGAACGTGGCCTCGACGTCGCCCGGCTCCATCGGCAGCGGCCGCAGGATCGCCTTGCGTCCCAGGGCCTGCTCCAGCAACCCGACGAAGCGGTTCACCTCCACCGCATCGTGGTTGCCGATGTTGAACACCCGGAACGGAGCCCAGCTGGTCGCGGGCGAGCGCTCGGCGTCTGGCACCGGCGCGGAGGCCGCCGGGATGTGGTCCATCACCCGCACGATCCCCTCGACGATGTCGGTCACGTAGGTGAAATCGCGCAGCGAGCGCCCATGATTGAACAGGTCGATGGTCCGCCCCTCGACGATGGCCGAGGCGAACAGCATGGGCGACATGTCGGGCCGGCCCCACGGACCGTACACGGTGAAGAAGCGCAGCCCCGTGGTCGGCAGCCCGAACACGTGGCTGTAGGTGTGCGCCATCAGCTCGTTGGCGCGCTTGGTGGCCGCGTACAGGCTCACCGGATGGTCCACCGGATCGCCCTCGCGAAACGGCAGCCGCGTATTGCCGCCGTACACGCTGGAGCTGCTGGCGTAGACGAAATGCGCCAGCGCATGGTGACGGCAGCCTTCCATCACATTGATGAAGGCGCCGATGTTGCGGTCGATGCAGGCGCGCGGATTCTTCAGCGAATAGCGGACCCCCGGCTGGGCCGCGAGGTGAATCACCCGGTCGAAACGGTGGGCCTGGAACAGACCGTCGACCGCGTCCGCGTCGCAGAGGTCCATGCGCACCGGCTCGAAGCCTGCGCGCGGCACCAGCCGCGCCAGCCGCGCCTCCTTGAGGCCAGGGTCGTAGTAGTCGTTGAGCGAGTCCACGCCCACCACCTCGTGCCCGGCCGCCAGCAGCCGCTCGGCGGTGTGCATGCCGATGAACCCCGCCGCCCCCGTCACCAGTACCTTCAATGCCCTCTCCCTGCCATCAGGCCGCCGCGTGGCGGTCCAGCCCGAGCTTCGCCCGGATGTGGTCCGCCGCGATCACCTGCCTCAGTCGCGCCTGATTCTCAGGCAGGCGCGAGCGGTCGTTCTCGCGATGCCAGAGATGGAACACGGTGGCGCTGAAGCGCGCCGTCTTGTGCTGCACTCCCGCCCTCAGCAGCCGTACCACCAGGTCCGAATCCTCCATGCCCCAGCCGGTGTAGGACTCGTCCAGGCCGTTGACCGTCTCGAGGTCGGCCCGCCACACACCGAGGTTGCAGGTCTTCACCCCCTCCCACTGCCGCGGACGGCGCTTGCGCCAGCCGCTGTCGCCCAGGTCGAGCAAGGGCGTCAGACGATTCACGTCGCCCGCGAGCCGGGCCTGTACCCACTGCCGCCCGGTCCACGCGTGCAGAGGCAGGCCCTCGGCCAGGGCCCGCGCCGTGAAACCCTCGGACAGCAGTACGCGGTTGCCGGCCACGAACCAGCCCGGCTCGGCCAGCGCCCGATGCCGGGCCACGAACACCCGCGACGGGATGCAGTCGCCATCGGTGAACACCACGTAGTCCGCGCGCGTCAGGGCCAGCGCGCGGTTGCGGATCTCCGCCGCGCGAAAGCCGTCGTCCGGGTGCCACACATGCCGGCAGGGAAAGGGTGCCGAGCGCGCGAACGCCGCCACCAGCGCGCCAGTGTCCTCTCGGGACCCGTCATCGGCCACCAGCAGCTCGAACTCGCGGTCGGACTGGGCGGCAAAACCCGCAAGCACGGCCCGCAGCGCATCCGGTCGATTATAGGTGGTGACGATCACCGCCAGCCTCATGACCCGCGCCCCCGCCGCGCCAGCCACGCCTTCAGGTAGCGGTAGTAGGTGCCCTCGGCGTTGGCCACCGCCAGCACGAAGCCCTCGCGCCCGTCGAGAAAGCCGGCGCGCAGCACGTAGGTGCGCAGGAAGGCCCACAGCCCGCGTGCCACGGCCCCGCCCACCGAGCCGCCCTTGCCGCGCATCACCCGCATCTGCGCCCCCGCGGTGGAGTAGCGGTTCATCTTGTCCACCACCTCGTGCAGCGAGACGAAGGACTCGTGCCGCAGCGGCCGCGTCAGCCGGCCCACGGCACCGTCCAGTTCCACGCGCTCGTGCACGATGTCCTCGGAGAAGCGCGCCGCATCGCGCCGGAACAGCCGCAGGATGTGGTCTGGCCACCAGCCCGAGTGGCGCATCTCGCGGCCGCAGAAACTGGAGGAGCGCGGCAGCTCGAAGCCGGCACGCCCCTCGGGTGCCGCCACGGCCGCGCGGATCTCCGCCGCCAGATCGTCCGGCACCCACTCGTCGGCATCCAGCGACAGCACCCACTCGCCGCGGGCCAGCGCCAGCGCACGGTTCTTCTGCGGCCCGAAGCCCGGCCAGTCGGGAGACACCTCCACCCGCGCACCGCGCTCGCGAGCGATCTCCACCGTGCGGTCGGTGCTGCCGGAGTCCAGCACCACGATCTCGTCGGCCCAGCGTACCGAGTCCAGGCAGCGGGCGATGGCCGCCTCCTCGTCCTTGGTGATCACCACCACGGAGAGCTTCACGCGGGAGTACCCATAGATCTCACGAAGCCGCGAGCTACGTCGCCAGGCGATCCAACGCGGGGGGCGCGCTCGCCGGGCGGCGAGCGACGCGGCTCAGGTCGGACTCAGCCCGCGCATCCCCCGGCGTCATTCCCGCACGTCCAGCAGGCGCAGCCCAGGCAGGCCGGTGAAGTCCGCTACGTTCAGCGTCAGCAGCGCGTAGCCGTGTTCGATGGCCTGCGCCGCGATCCAGAGGTCGTTGTAGCGTGGGCGCGGTGAACGACCCAACTGCTTGACGGACGCCGCGAGCACCCCGAATGCTGCCGCCGTCTCGCGCGTGACGGCCAGCGTCGGGCGGATCTCCAGTTGCTGCAGGCTGGCTGCACGTGCCGCGCGCTCGGCAGGGTCTGCGCAAGACTCGACGCCAAAGGCCAACTCACCGAGAGAGATTGCCGAAATGAAGACCGGCTCCTTTCCGGCTGCCTCTATCACCCGCCGGGGATCCACCTGTCCGGATGCCAGTCCGACCCAGATGCAGGTGTCGAGAATCATGCCCATGGGTCGCGCAAAGCCTCGCCGAACTGATCGCGGCTGTCGGCCTGCCAGGCAGCGCCTTGCCGCGGAGTCAGCATCGGACGCAGACCGGCAAGTGCCTGCTCCGCCGTCATGCTGACTTCAGGAGGGGCAATCTTCGCAATCGTGACGTGATTGCGCTCCACCAGCACGGTTTCGCCCCGCGCGGCGATACGGTCGAGAATCTGGCGGGTGTTTCGGGCGAGTTCGGTGGCACTGATCGTTTCCATGGCCGTGGCCCTGCGTAAGATACGTAACGTTGTGCACATTACGGATTTTTCCGCAGCTCGTCCAGTTCCGGAGACGCCGACCACCCGACTAGAACGTCATCACCGGCTTCCAGCTGTCGCTGCCGTCTTCACCAACGCGGGCTGGGGCACGCCAGCCGCTGCACCCGCCGCCGGCTGCGGCGCGATCACCACTGGCGTGTACTCCGGCACCCACTGCTGCAGGCGTGTGCGCACCTCCTCGTCGCTACGGTCGCCGGCCCCGGTCAGCCAGTCGCCCAGTTCCGCCAGCAGACCGTCGTGGGCCTCGCGCGAGCGGGCGATGCGCAGCTTCGGGTGCGGCGTGGGCAGGGTCGCCTCGCCGTCGGCGAGCAGTTCCTCGAACAGCTTCTCGCCCGGCCGCAGGCCGCTGAAGACGATGCGGATGTCCTCCTCGCGGAAGCCCGACAGGCGGATCATGTCGCGCGCCAGGTCGACGATCTTCACCGGCTCGCCCATGTCGAGCACGAAGATCTCGCCCCCCGCCCCCATCAGCCCGGCCTGCAGCACCAACTGCGCCGCCTCGGGGATGGACATGAAATAGCGTGTCATCTCGGGGTGGGTCACGGTCACCGGCCCGCCAGCCGCGATCTGCTCGCGAAACTTCGGGATCACGCTGCCCGTGCTGCCCAGCACGTTGCCGAACCGCACCATCACGAAGCGCGTTCCCTCCCGGGGCTGCAGGGCCGCGCATACCATCTCGGCCAGGCGCTTGCTCGTGCCCATCACGCTGGTCGGGTTCACCGCCTTGTCGGTCGACACCAGCACGAACTTGCCGACGCCGCTGTCGATGGCCGCTTGAGCAGCGCGCCAAGTGCCCAGCACGTTGTTGCGCACGCCCTCCCAACTGTTGCCGGTCTCCACCATGGGCACATGCTTGTAGGCCGCGGCGTGGAACACCACCGCCGGGCGCCAGCGCTGCATGGTGGCGCGCAGGCGCGCCCCATCCTTCACGTCGCCCAGCACGCACACCACCCGCGTGCCCGGGGCACGGGCATGGAACTCCTGCTCGATGGTGTAGAGCGCGAACTCGTTCTGCTCGTAGAGCACCAGCGTGGCGGGCTTCCAGCGCGCCACCTGGCGGCACAGTTCGGCGCCGATCGAGCCCCCGGCACCTGTCACCATCACCACCGCGCCCTCGAGCCAGTGCTGCAGCCCCGTGCCGTCCAGCCGCACCGGGTCGCGGCCCAGGAGGTCGTCCACCTCCACCGGGCGCATGGCCGACAGGCTCACCCGCCCCGACACGAGATCCTCGTAGGACGGCACGGTCATCGCGGAGACGCTGGCCTCGCGGCACAGTTCCAGCGCGCGCCGGCGGGCGCCGTGCCGGGCGCCGGGCAGGGCGATGACGGCCTGATAGATGTCGAGCTTGCGCGTCAGCCGCGGCAGGTCGTCCAGACGACCGATCACCTTCACCCCGTGGATCTCGCGCCCCTGCTTGCCCGGGTCGTCGTCGAGCAGCCCGACCACCAGCCACTCCTGGTTGCGCGCCACCGACTCCAGCAGGCGCGCCGCCGCGCCCCCGGCGCCGAGCACGATGGCGCGCTTGGCATCCAGCCGCGTGAGCCGCACCAGATGCCCCTCCTTGGCCGCCCGGTAGAGCACACGGCTCCCGGCCATGATGCCTGTGAGCAGGATGGGATAGAGGACCAGCACCGAGCGCGACGTCTCGCCCAGTTGCAGGAAAAACACGAGGAAGGCGATCACCACCACGCCCACACCGGAGGCCACAACGATGCGCCGGAAATCGGTCAGGCTGGCGTAGCGCCACACCCCGCGATAGAGACCGAGCCGCCAGAAGATCGCCGCCTGCAGCGGCAGGATCCACAGCAGCCGGCTCCACATGCCGGCCTGGTGCTCCGGCGGCACGTCGAAATTGAAACGCAGCAGGAAGGCCACCAGCCAAGCCACGGCACAGGCGAGCAGGTCGTGCGCAAACGCGGTGAAGTTGCGGCCGAAGGCCTTCAGGTTGTCCAACGCCATCCTTCTCGGGGCGGCACGCAGCCGCCGGTCCGACTGTTCCGGAATTCGGTGGTCGGCACCGGCCACGGCGGGGAATCGGGGAGTCCCGTGTCGGGACCGGTCGCGCAAGACCTCATCACCGGAGTGTAAAGAAACCGCGTCCTGCCCGACACGCCGACGCCTAGCCGGCCGCGTCGCGGCGGGCGAACACCCGCCAGCGCAAGTCCACCACGACGCCCAGCGCCACGTAGACCACGCCGAGCCCCGCCACTGCCAGCCCCTGGGTCGCCGCGTCGGCGTGCATCACCGCGAGCGCCACCCCGGCCGACAACGCCATGAGCACGTAGGCCGCCAGCGCCGTGCGCCTGTGGCCGAAGCCCATCTGCACCACGCGCTGGTAGTAATGCGTGCGGTGCGCCTGCCAGAAACGCTCGCCCCGCAGTGCCCGGCGCAGCAGCGTCACGCTGGCGTCGGCGATGAAGGGCCCGAACACCACCGGACCGAACCACAGCGGCCACACCCCGCGCGCCCAGCCCAGCAGACCGATGGCCCCGGCGAGGAAACCCAGCGGGATGGACCCGGCGTCGCCCATGAACACCCGCGCCGGATGAAAGTTGAACCACAGGAAGCCCAGGGCCGCCGCCACCACCGCGCCGCCGGCCAGCGTCAGCGCGTGGTCACCCGCCAGGAGGGCCGCCACGCTGCAGGCACCGAAGCCGGCCACCGCCATGCCACCGGCCAGCCCGTCGGAGCCGTCCATGAAGTTGTACAGGTTGGTCATCCACACCACACCCAGCGCGAACAGCGGCAGTTCCCACCCGCCACCCAGCCCCGGCGAGGTCAGCAGGAACACCAGCGCCGCCGCGAAATGCGCGCCGAAGCGCAGCGCGATCGGCAGCCCGCGCCGGTCGTCCAGGAAGGACAGCGCCGCCAGACCGGCGACGGGCAGGGCGAGGTTCCAGGACAGCCCGGCGAGCACCAGCGCGGGCATGGTGCCGGCCATGATGCCCAGCCCGCCCACGCGCGGAATCGGTTGCGTGTGCAGGGACCGCTCGTTCGGCCGGTCCAGGGCGATGTCGGCCCGCCCCGAACGCAGCAGCCACCACAGCACACCGAAGCTGAGCCCGCCCGCCAGCGCCAGAAAGAGGATCACCGCGCCCCTCCGGTCGCTCCGGTCTCCGGGCTGCCAGGCAGACGGGGCGGCACCCGCCCCCCGAGCGCGGCCGTGGCCTCGTCGTAGACCGCGATGGTCTGGGCGATCACCCCTTCCAGGGAGAACTCCTGCTCGGCACGCTCGCGGCCACGGCGACCCATGGCGGCGCGCAGCGCCGGCGACGCCAGCAGACGCCGCAAGACATCCGCCAGTGTCACGCTGTCGCGCACCTGTACCAGCAGGCCGTTGTCGCCGTCGCGCACCACCTCACGGCAGCCCGGGACGTCGGCCGTGACGATCGGGCGCCGGCAGGCCGCCGCCTCGATCAGGGCCTTGGGCAGACCCTCGCGGTAGGAGGGCAGGCACACCACGTGGCACTGCTGGAACACCGTCGCCATGTCCCGGCGGTGCCCCCAGATCTCGACCACGCCCTCGGCCGCCCATTGCGCCAGCCTGGCCTCGGGAATGCAGGCCGGGTTCTCCGGGTCGGGCGCACCGACGAGGGCGAAACGGGCGACCACGCCCGCCGCCTTGAGCGCGCGCGCCGCCGCAACGAACTCCTCCACCCCCTTGTCGCGCAGCATGCGCGCCGGTAGCACCACCAGCGGTGGCCCCGGGGGCTCCGGCACCGCGGTGAACTCACGCAGATCGACGCCGGCACCGCGGATCAGCGCCACCCGCGCCGGATCGACGATGCCCTCGCGCGTGAACTGCCCGACGTCGTCGGCGTTCTGCAGGATCAGCCGCGCGTTGCGCCGGTCGAGCAGCAGGTGCAGCGCGGCGCGCACCAGCGGCCGCAACAGCCTCGCCTTGAGGTCATGCGAGGAGAAGATGTAGCCCATGCCGGTGAGGGCGTTCACCACCAGCGGCACCCCTGTGAGCCGCGCCGCCACGGCGCCGTAGAGCACCGGCTTCACCGCCACCTGGTGGACGATGTCCGGGCGCACCCGGCGGAACACCGCCACCAGCTCGCGCAACGCCGCCAGTTCGCGCAACGGGTGGGTGCTGCGCCGCGACCAGTGCAGCGGCACCAGGTCGAGCCCGGCGGCGCGGATGCGCCCGCCGTCCTGGTTCACGCGGGTGGCGATGGTCACCTCGAAGCCGGCCTCCCGTGCCGCCACCGCCAGCGGCAGGCGGTGGGAGCAGAACACCCAGTCCTCGCTGATCAGGAACAGCAGCCGCGGCCGCCTCACAGCCACGTCTCCCGCCACGCCTGGAACATGAGCACGTTCCACAGCAGATGCTGCCAGTTGCGCCGGCCGGACAGATGCTCCGCCCACTTGCGCCGCACCACGGCCACGTCCAGGAAACCCTCGCGCCGCAGGCGCGCCTCGTCCAGCAGACCCTCGGCCCAGGGGCGCAGGGGCCCGCGCAGCCAGCCGTCGATGGGCAGGCCGAAACCCTGTTTCGGCCGCTCGATCAGCGCCCGCGGCACATGGCGGTAGAGCACCTCGCGCAACAGCCACTTGCCCTGGCCCGCCCGGATCTTCAGGTCCAGCGGCAACGACCACGCGTACTCCACCACCGCGTGGTCCAGCAGCGGCACCCGCGTCTCCAGACTCACCGCCATGGCCGCCCGGTCCACCTTGGTGAGAATGTCCTCGCCGAGGTAGTCCACCAGATCGTGGAACATCATCCGCTCGGTGTAATCACGCGCCCGGGGCGAGCGCCCGAAGCGCGCGGCCTCCGCGTCGGCCCAGCCCGGCGGCTCGGCGGCCCCCCGCACCAGCGAGGCCGCCTCGCGATACTGTGCGATCAGCCGCAGGTAGAGCTCGTCCGGGTCACGCACGTCCAGCACGCTGGCGAGCTTGTGCAAGCGGTCACCCAGGGTAGGCTGACGCAGGCGCCGCGGCAGCATGCCGCCCAGGCGGTCCCAGGCATCCGGCGACACCGCGCTCACCATCGCGCCGGCCGCCGCCCGCAGCGGCCGCGGCAGCCCACCGATGCGCTCCCAGATGGCACGTCCCCAGAAGTAACGGTTGTAGCCACCGAACAACTCGTCGCCGCCATCGCCCGACAGGCTCACGGTGACGTGACGCCGCGCCAGCGCGCACACCAAATGAGTGGGAATCTGCGACGAGTCGCCGAAGGGCTCGTCATACATGCGCGGCAGCTGCGGGATCACCGCCATCGCGTCGGCCGGGCTGACCCGGATCTCGGTGTGCTCCGTGCCGAGATGACGCGCCACCGCCGCCGCGTGGGCCGACTCGTCGTACTGCGCTTCGGTGAAGCCGACAGTGAAGGTGCGCACCGGGCGCGACGACTGCGTCTGCATCAGCGCCACCACCGTCGACGAATCCACCCCGCCCGACAGGAAGGCACCGAGCGGCACGTCGGCGATCATCTGCCGGCCGATGGCCGCGCGCAGCAACTGCTCGAGGCGGTCGGCGGCGGCCTGCTCGTCGGCTACGCCCACAGCCGGCGCCGAGGCCACGTCCGCGGCGCGCCAGTACAGCTCCGGTTCCGGCAGCGCGCCCGGCACGGCATCGGCCGGGATGCGCAGCAACCCGCCCGGCGCCAGCTTGAACACCCCGCTCCAGATGGTGCGGCAGGCCGGCACGTAACCCCGGCGCAGGAACAGAGCCAGGGCCTCGCGGTCCACCTCCGCGTGCCAGCGGGGATGTGCCGCCAGCGCCTTGAGTTCCGAGCCGAACAGGAAGGCGTCGCCGCGCCAACCGTAATACAGCGGCTTCTCGCCGAAGCGGTCGCGCACCAGGGTGAGGCTGCGCGTCTCGCGGTCCCACAACGCGATGGCGAACATGCCCGTGCACCGCACCAGCGTCGCCTCCAGGCCCCAGGCCTCGAAGGCCGCCAGCAGCGTCTCGGTGTCGGACTGGCCGCGCCATTCGACCGCGGCCAGATCGCGGCGCAGCTCGTGGTGGTTGTAGATCTCCCCGTTGAAGGCAATCACGAAACGTCCCGTGGCCGACACCATCGGCTGGGCGCCCGCCGGCGACAGATCGAGGATGGCCAGCCGCCGGTGCCCCAGGCCCACCCCCGCCTGCGCATCGCACCAGCTGCCGCCGCTGTCCGGACCCCGGTGCAGCAGCGCATCGACCATGCGCGCCGCCACCTCGCCCAGGTGGTAGGCGGCGCTGCGGTGGATCAGCCCGGCGATGCCGCACATGGCGCACGCTCCGGCATCAGAGGTCTCGCAAACGAAGCCACAAGAGTTCCCACTCGCGCACCTGCGCCGCATCCGGCTGCCCTGACATCCTCCTGAAGTAGAGCGCATCGAACCCGGGAAGGGCCGCGGCAATATCGACGCCCGCTTTCGCCAGTGCAAGGGTCCACGCGCGGCACGCTCCGATAAGGTCACCGGCGGCCAGCGCATGCCGGGCGAAAGCCCTGGCCCTTCCGAACCGGCCTTTCAGGGTCTTGGTCGCCGAGTAGCCTCCCTGGCGGTAGGCCAGCAGGATCTCGGGGCAAGCGGCGAAGGTGCTGGCCTTCGCCGCACGAATGAGGAGTTCCTGGTCCTCTGCACGTGCCGCATCGGGGTAGGCGTAGCGCCAGCGCCGAAACCATGCGGTGCGGCCGCACCACGTCGGGTGGGGCATGGGCATCCCGCTCCAGGGGCGGGCGACAATCGCCCGATGTTCGCCTAGCCAAGGCAGCAAGCCGACGACCTCCCCATCCCCCTTGAAGACGAGCGCCCGTGCCGCCACGAGGTCCACCCTGGGATGGCGCTCGAGATATTCGACCTGAGTGCGCAGGCGGTCGGGATAGGCGATGTCGTCCGCGTCCATCCGCGCGAGATAGCGTCCGCGGGCGAGGTCGATGGCTTCGTTGAGCCGGGTCGCGAGGCCCGCGGAGCGCTCGGCCGATACAACCCTCATCCTGGGATCGCCGAAGGCGCGAACGATGTCGGCGGTACCGTCTGTGGATCCGTCGTCCATGAGCAACAGTTCCCACGACTCCAGCGTCTGCCAGCGCAGCGACTCGAGCGTCTGACGAATCGTCAGCTCGGCGTTGCGCGCGGGCAAGGCGATGGTCACCAATGGATCCGTGCCCACCGTCACCAGTCGATCTCCTGCCAGTCGCGTGCATTGGGCACCCAGTACTCGAGGTCCTGTCGTCGTGGCGCGATGACCCGTGCTCCGGGTGCGGCGGCGAGCCAAGCGCCCCACCAGCTCAGAGTGCTGTTGGAAACGACGAAATGCCGTGCCTGGGTCATGAGCCAGAGGTCCAGCACTTCCCCGCCGGGATCCCGGTTCCAGTCGACCACCGTCCGCGGCACGTTTGCCGGAACGTTCTGCTCGAGCCAGCCGGGGTCGTCACCGAAGAGGCAGACGGCATCCACCCCTGCCGTGACGCGCAACTCCTGGATGGCGCGCTGGTAATAGGCCGCCGTGAGCCCTTCTCGCCCGCGCGGCTGCTGCCTGGACCCGTCTGCCAGTCGATGATGGTGACGGCGGCAGTGAACCACTGCCGTGCGCCCCTGGCGCAACTGCTCACCCAGTGCCGCGTTGCGCCCCACGGGCGTGACGCGGGGCACGAGCTCCTGCAGCAGAGTCGGGCGGATGTCCTCGAAATACCTCTCATCCTGCCAATAACCGTCAAGCAACACCTTGCCCGACACCGCCTTGCGCAGCAATTCGTCGTGGAATTGCTTGGCATCGCGCTCGATGACCGCTTCCACGCCTGGAGACCATCCCAGCAGCGCCATCCTGCGCTTGACGCGCCACCAGCGCAGATCGAGCGATCGCGGGAGCCAGCGCGCCGACCGCGCGACGCGGTGCGGACCCAGCGCCAGCATGTCCAGACGGTAGTCGCGTTCGTAGCGCACATCCGAGCGGAAGAAATCAACGTCGAGTACCAACTCCGCGCCAGTCCGCAACGCCAGCCGCCTCGCTGCCGCGTAGCAGAACAGCTGGTTGCCCAGGCCGCCGACGATCTTGACGATGACCTGTGCGCCTGCAGCACTGTTCATGTGGTCCCTTCGAAGGGCGCCATCCGCGCAGGGTCGAGCGATGACGCAACACGAGCGCGCTGATCGGCAGTCTGCCGAGAGGTGGCGGACGCTCTGTGCCAGACTGGAAACATCGGCAAGTGACGGCTGGGCACTGCGGACAATGCCGTCCAGGGCGGAGAAAGATGAATGGGCACGGGCGATGTTCGAACGGGGCGCAGCTCACGGGCCGTCCGCGCCCACGGACAGGGAGACATGTGATTATCGTTTAAACTCGACCCGCAAGTCTGCCAGGGCCTCGCGCAAGATCCGCCGCACATCCGCCCGTCATGGCGAGATCGGATTCCCAGCCATCACCGATGCGGCCTCCCGCCCCACCAACGATAGCCAGCGCATGAGCAAGATTCCCGTTTCCGGCCCCTGGATCACCCAGAAGGAAATCGACTACGTTACCGACGCGGTCAGCACCGCCTGGTACGGCAACGCAAACGTCTACCACGAGCGCTTCGAGACGGCGTTCGCGCGCTACATCGGTACGGGTCATGCCATCGCACTGCCTTCCTGCACCTCGGCCATACACCTGTCTCTGCTCGCGCTCGGCATCGGCCCGGGCGACGAGGTGATCGTGCCGGAGACCACCTGGATCGCCTCGTCCGCGCCCGTGACATACGTGGGCGCCACGCCGGTGTTCGCAGACGTCGATCCGCAATCGTGGTGTCTGTCGGCCGAGGCTTTCGCGCGCTGCATCACCCCGCGCACACGTGCGGTGATACCGGTGGACCTCTACGGCAACACCTGCGACTGGGACGCCATCCGTGAAGTCGCCGTGGCTCACGGCGTTGCGATCATCGAGGATGCCGCCGAGGCCATCGGCACGCGCTGGCGCGGCACCCCCTGTGGCGCGTTCGGGCACACCGGGGTGTTCAGCTTCCACGGCTCCAAGACCCTCACGACTGGCGAGGGTGGCATGCTGGTGACGGATGACTCGAGCCTGCGCGACCGCATCCTGTTCCTGCGAGACCACGGCCGGCCCGCCGGAGACACCACCTTCACCAACACCGAGGTGGCCTGGAAGTACAAGATGAGTTCCATGCAGGCCGCCCTCGGCCTGGCGCAGCTCGAGAGGGTGGAGGAACTGGTCTCACGCAAACGCGAGATCTTCGGCTGGTACCGTGACGGCCTCGCACACCGCACCGACCTGACGCTCAACCACGAGGCCGATGGCGCCTTCAGCACCTACTGGATGGTCACGGGCCTGTTCCCCGAGGCCTGCGGCACCAAGTTCGACATCATCCGTCGCCTGTCCGAGGCCGGTATCGACTCTCGCCCCATCTTCTCGCCCCTGAGTTCCCTGCCCGCCTACGCCGCCACGGCATCGGCCCTCGGCGCCCAAAACCGCAATCCAGTCGCCTATCGCATCGGCGCGCGCGGGGTGAATTTCCCCTCCGGTTTCAATCTCGATGCCGACGCGGTCGCGCGCATCTGCGCGGAGGTCTGCCGCATCCTGGACTCGTGTCACCGGTAACGCGGCGGAACGACGTGTCCCGAACCGGCGAGGTGGAGGTGCGCACGCCAACCCGCCTGCGCATCAGCGTCGCGTCGGCTTTCCTTGCCAATGCGTGCACCCTGCTGTTGTCGATCGCGTTTCTCCCGCTCTACCTGCGTCTCCTTGGCCCTGAGGCCTTCGGTCTCGCGGGCTTGTTCAACATGCTCCTCGGGGTGCTGGGCTTCTTCGACTTCGGCCTCGCCATGGCGCTGCAGCGCGAATGCGCGCGCGCCCGCACCGACGCGCGCGAGGCCAAGGACCTGCGCGACCTTGCGCGCACGACCGAGATCCTTTTCTGGGCGAGTGCGCTCGTGGTCGCCGGGCTGGCGATCGTGCTCTCTCCATGGGTGGCAACCCATTGGTTCAAGCCGCACGCCCTGCCTGCCGGCGAGCTCACCGCGGGACTGATGCTGCTGGGTCTGGCGCTGGGTCTGCGCTGGCCCTACGCGCTGTACACCAACGGCCTGCTGGGACTCGAACGCCAGTTACAGCTGAACATACTGCGGACACTGTTCGCAGTATTCCAATGGGCGGGGGCTGCGGCATTGCTTGCCTTTGTCGCTGCAGACATCCGGCTTTTCCTGGGATGGCAGGCTTTCGTCGGCGCCCTGTTGTCGGTCGTTTCTGCACGCCTGTTCTGGCGGTCTCTGCCCGGTGCCGGCGGGGCTTTCTCGCCGGCTGCCGTGAAGGCCGTATCCGGCTTCTCGGGAGGCGTGGGCACGTCGAATCTCGTGGCCTTCGCCGTGGGTCAGGCCGACAAGCTGCTGCTCGCGCGCCTGCTGTCTCTGGAGACCTTCGGCTACTACGCCCTGGCCCACAGCCTCGCGTCGGCCATCGGCCAGGTGGTCGGCCCGATCGCGGGCGCGGTGTTTCCACGCATCACCCATCGCGTCTCCACCGGGCATGGTAAGGAGGCCCGGTCCCTGTACCACCTCGGTTCTCAGGCCTTCGCGGCCCTCGCCGTCCCTGCGGCGGTCGTGATGGCAGCGTTCGCCACGGCGATCCTCGCCCTCTGGACCGGGGACGGTCGCGCTGGCCAGCAGGCAGGTCCGGTCCTGGCCGTGCTGGCGCTGGGCATGGCCGTGAACGGCCTGATCCATTTTCCGCAGCTTGCACAACTTGCTCACGGTCAGGTACGGCTTGGCCTGCAGGCCAACGTTGTCGGCGCCATCCTCTATCTGCCAGCACTCGTCTGGGCGACCTCGTCCTACGGTGCCATCGGGGCTGCGTGCTGCTGGCTCGCCCTGCAACTCGCCTTCCTGACCGTATTCGTCCCGGTCGCCCATAGACAGGTATTTCCGGGCGAACTGGCGCACTGGTACCTCTGGAGCGTACTCGCGCCCGGACTGGCCAGTGGGGTCATCGCATTCACCTTGTCCACGCTGCTCGTGCCCTCGTCAACGCCGCCGATCGAGGTTCTCGTGATTGCGCTGGCCCTGGCATCGGGGACGGTCGCAGCCGTAGCCCTGTCCCCCTCGGCCCGCTCCTGGCTCATCTCCCTGAGGCGAACCCACTGAATGAACCCCGCGTCTGTGGCTGCACCTTCCCCGGCGGTATCCATCGGGTTGCCGGTCTACAACGGCGCCCGCTTCCTGCAGGAGGCCCTGGATGCCCTGCTCGGGCAGACCTGGCAGGATCTCGAATTGATCATCTCGGACAACTGCTCCACCGACGCCACGCGTGAAATATGCGAACGCGCGGCAGCGCGGGATCCGCGAGTGCGCTACGTGCGCCAGCCGGAGAACATCGGACCCACGCGCAACTTCGCCTTCGTGCTTCAGCAGGCGCGCGGCGAGTTCTTCATGTGGGCCGCCCATGACGACCGCTGGGACTCGGGTTGGATAGAAGCCCTCGTCGCGAGGTTGCGCGCAGGAGCAGCCCTCGCCTTCGGCGAGGTGGTGCAGGTCGACGAGCACAACCGCTTGCTGCGCACCTGCCCCCGGTTCACTTTCCAGGGCCCACGGCTCTGGCGCAAGCTGCGGTTTCTTTTCTCGGAGGAGTGGAACGGCAAGGCGAACCTGCTCTACGGGCTGATGCGCACCAGGGACGTGCGGCAACTCGGGCTGCACGTCTACAGCCGCAATCCTTTCGGGGCCGACATGCATTTCGTCTATCGCGTGCTGCAACTTGGCGACGCTGCGTCTGCGCCTGGCGTCAGGCTTTACAAACGCTTCGTGGCGTCAGACCTTCGGCCGCCGGCGGGTTCGTGGCTGCGTCGCGCGCTCCTGGCCGACCGCTTGCCCTACTATGCCGTGTACCCACGCATCGCTACCGACGCCGCGGAGCAACTGACCATCGTCATTTGCCTGCCGATAGCCTACGTCAAGGCACTCGCGGTGTCGGTGCTGCGGCGACTTCGACGCGGGAGCTGATCGTGATTTTCCGGGCACTGCATTCGTTCGCCACCGACCCCCTTTACCGCTATCGGGCCATGGGATGGCTGAGGCGCCACGCCGGCCTGCACGGCCGGACCTCCTACTCCCAGGCAGGTGAGGACCTCATCCTGCGGGCCGTCTTCGACACCCTGCGCGTTCCGTCGCCGACCTATGTCGACATCGGCGCCAACCACCCGGTACGCCTGAGCAACACCTTCTACTTCTACCGCGCCGGCTCACGCGGCGTGTGCATCGAGCCCGACCCCTCGCTCGCGAAGCGCATACGCTCCCGCCGTCCCCGTGATCTCGTGCTCAACGTCGGGGTGGGCACCGCGGCTGGGGATTTGGACTTCCACGTCATGTCCCAACCGGTGCTCAACACCTTCTCGGTCAGCGAAGCGCGCAACCTCGAGCGCCTGGGGCATCGCGTCGTCAGGACGCTCCGCGTGCCCATCGTGACCGTGGCAGAGGTGCTCGATCGCTGGGGGCAGACGCCGGATTTCGTGAACATCGACGCCGAGGGTCTGGACCTCGAGATCGCTCGCGCCTTCGATCTGAATGCGCAGCGCCCCGCCGCCTTCTGCGTCGAGACCATCACCTACGCGGAAGATGGCACCGGCCGGAAGATCCCCGAGATCTTCGAACTTTTCGAGAGCAACGACTACTTCGCCTACGCTGACACCTACGTCAACACGATCTTCGTGGATCGGCGCCGCTGGGGCCGCCTGGCAGCCGGAGCGTAGGCGCAACGACCTCGGGCTCGTTCCAGGGTCATCATTTCACCCGCCGCAGCCAGCCGTCCGGCGCGACGGTGATCAACAGCTTCGCCTCCATGTCGCGATCGATCGCGAAGCGATCGTCCTCGGCCAGGTAGGCATGTACCGCGGTCTTGGGGTTGTTTCCCGGACCCCATGGCCGATCCTGGATGAGATCGGCCGGCATGTCCTCGATCAGGGTGTCGAACACCACGATGTAGCTGTCCGGCGTCACCAGCGGCGCATAGGCGCGCAGTTCTGCCAGCACGTGCTCGTGGGTGTGGTTTGAGTCGAGCATTACCAGCACCGACGCGCGGCCCCGTGCGTGCTCACGCACCTGTTCGACCACCGCCGGATCGATGGACGAGCCCTGGATCATGCGGATGCGCCCGGCCATCGGGTGCTGCTCGATGGCCACCCGGTTGTGTGCGCGGATGTCGACGTCCACGCCGACCACGATGCCGTCCCCCCCCAGCAGTTGCAGCAGTGATGCGGAGTACACCAGGGAGCCGCCATGCGCTATCCCCGTCTCAACGATGAGGTCGGGCCGGATGCGCCACACCAGTTCCTGGACACCGATCATGTCCTGCGGAAACTGGATCGCCGGTCGCCCCATCCATGAGAAGTTGTAGGCATACCGGTGGCGCGCGATCTCGCGCACCCAGATGCGCGACAAGGCCTGCACGTCCGCATCGGCACGCAAGCCTGCGATGTTGTCCCGTACTTCGGCCTGGAACCGCTCAATCTCGTTCATCGATGAAACTCCGCCACGGTCTGGTACCGGAATGGATGTGGGACACGCCCTCGTGCCCGCAATGGGCGACCAGGTCGAGGATGGAAACATACGGGGTGAAGGCCCCGTGGAACTGTGGATACGGGGTGCAGCGATAGTCCATGTACTCCACCGCAACACCGGCAGCCTCGAAGGCCTCGTGATCCAGGTAGTGCCGCGCGCCGTGCCCGGTGATGTAACGGGTGCCTCCAAGTGCCCTCACCACATCCAGCACTCGTCCCGAACCCTTGCCTGGCAGCCCCAACTCGTCGATGCCGACGAAGCGCACCTTGCGGTCCAGGCCGAAGTAGCGGCACACCGCCATCATCGAGGCGATGGAAACCTCGGCGATGGTGGTGCCGGTGTCTGGCACCTGCTGCAGCAGCTGCTCCGCGTCGGCATACCAGGGAGCGCCTCCGAGGGCCTCTCGCAGCAGCGTGAGGTGACGCGGCTTCCACTGCGCCACCGGCTTCACCGCCACGTCATCGATGCTCTGTCCAAGCTTGAGATCCTGCAACGGCACCGTCATCCAGGTGCTGCCTGCCGGAGTCTTGATCTGCACCCGGTTGGTGAAGCTGCCCTTCGAGAACTGCACGTCCGTGTAGAAGACGAATACGTCCGCCAGCGCGATCTGCTCGAACATCCCCACCCAGGGGAAGTACATCGGCTGGGAGATGACGACGTTCATGCGCTCAGAAACCGCTCCATGATCGTGACGTCGAGCCAATCGCCTGCCCAGGGGAAGTGGCGGTGCCGCACGCCCACCTCCTGGAACCCGTGCCTGAGGTAGAAGGCGACTGCCCGGCCATTGTCCGAGAGCACCTCCAGCGCCAGCTTGCGCAGGCCCAGCACGTGGCGCGCGTGGTCTGCCAGCAACGACAAGGCATCCGCGGCCACGCCGGCACCCTGCCACGGCGGCAGCACGCAGATTCCCAGCATGGCCATGCGCAGGGTCGCGTCGCCACCGGACAACTGGATGAAACCGCGCACCGTCGCCTCATCCGCCGGGCTGGCGACGATCAGCAGGACGTCCAGCGGGTCCGCGGTCCTCCGCTCCAGCCAGGCCCGCGTCGCGGAGAGCGAACTGCCACGCGCCCGGGCCATCAATTCGCGCTGCAGCGCGACGTCGTTGCGCAGCGCGCACAGCGCCGGCAGATCGGCCTCGCGCCAGGGCCGGAGCAACACCAGTTCAGTGGAAAGCACTAGTCGGCCTCCGAAAGATGACGCTCGCGCGGCGCAGCACTGCCCAGATCGACGGTCGCCATGATGCGCCGCGCGTGCAGCGGGTTGAGCCCGATCCACAGATCCCGCACCGAGGGCGGGCAATCGGCCGGCCGCAGCACGGGAACACCAAGATGCTCGCGCCCCTGGAGATGGGGGTTGTTGTCGAGGAAACAGCGCACCCGCGCCGGATCCGCAAGCGTTGCATACACGAAGCTGCCGTAGAACCCCGCGCCATAGATGGCCGTCTCGCCATCGCATTCGCGCTCCATCGCGCGGATGCGATCGGCGATGCTGCTCCACCAGCGGCCGAGCGCGTCGGCATCGCCGTCGACGGGCGGCGGAGCTGCCGGGGCCGGCGCGGCCGCCCTGCCCGCGAGCGCCACCAGCGCACCACGGTGCACGTCATTGCGCACCCAGCGGATCGTCAGTCCGGCGTCGGACAGCAGCCGAGCCAGCGACGCGCGGGTGAAGTGGTTGACGTGATCGAGGACCACGAAATCTCCCGGATTGGCGAACACATCGGGCACCACGAGATAGAGGTGACCCTCCGGCGCCAGCAGGGATGCGATGTCGGCCACCGCCGGCCTCAGCGCGGCGATGTGCTCCAGCGAAAAAAAGGACGTCACCAGATCGAAACGACCGCGCCAGTCCTCGGGCAGGACGTGCACCGCCTGACGCTCCGGCGGCACGAAGGCATCCCAGTGCTTCCGATAGTCGTGACTGACGTCATAGAGGCTGAGCTCGACCTCCGGCAGCGACGGCAACGCCTTGCGCAGGGTCGAGGCCTTGGCGCAGCCGAAATCCAGCAGCCGCGCACCCGGCCGCCAGTCGACCAGCTCGACCAGCAGCCGCGCCTGATGGTCGGTGCGGAACACCGGCCGCCCGTCCACCATCTCGTAGAGCTGATCCTCCTCCTCGCTGCCGAGGCTGATGCGGTAGTTCTCGGCGTAGTACCGGTCCAGATCCGGGATGGGCTCCGTCGCGACATGACCACAGGCGCTGCAGCGGTGCACCCGGGTCTCGAACGGCAGCACGCGCCCGAGGGAATCGAGGCTGCGGCCGCCGGCGCTTCGATACACCGGCTCGCCGAAGGCAGACCCGCACACCGGGCAGGAGAAACCCGTCATGACGGCTCTCCCACGACCAGCTCGGGGTGGATGGAGGCGAAGTCGACGCCTGCGGCGAACGAACCCTTCCAGCCGTGTGACTGGCCGGTCGGCTCGAGAAAATTGAAGTACCGGAACTGCATCGACCAGCGCGAGCGGTCGCTGCGGTTGGCCCCCGACTCATGCAGCGTGAGGAAGTCCATGATGATCAGGTCACCCGGCACGCTGAGCGGCGCCACCTGCCGGTAGCGCGCCACCACTTCCGGCTCGTCGGCAAGGGTCAGCCCATACGCGCCCTGCTTGGCGGGATTGCGCGGGTCGAACCGGGCCACCGGGCGCAGGCCGTCCCGGTGGGAGCCGACACAGATGCGCACCGGTCCACGCGCCTCGGTCATCGGCACCAGCGGCGACCAGAGCACGATGCCGTCCAGGCTGCGCAGCTGGGCCGGGTACTCCTGGTGCCAGTTCGCGCGGTACTTGTCCTCGTTGGGGTTGTCGATGCGGATGCCGTAGCCGCCCGCCGCGATACCGGGCAGGCTGCCGGGTCGCAGTGCCCGCATGAGTTCCTCGTGGCGCGGATCGGCCACCAGCCGCACGAACGCGGGGATCTGCTTCACCGCGTCATAGACCTCGCTGCCGTAGGCGCGATTGCCCGCGATCAGATCGAGGAATCCGTCATCGAAGGCCTCGTGCGCGAATACGGGTCTTGCCAGGGCAACGCCGTGGCGATCGGCGACCGCTCCGACCAGATGGTGGATCCCCTCCTGCACCGGTCGGATGTCGCTCTGCAGGTCGTAGAACCCGGGCAGGACCAGGAATCCATCCCGATGAAACTGGGCGATTTGCGCCGGCGTGATCATGAGCAGCCCTCTCCGGAAAACCAGTGGTTCATGCGGCATCCATCCCCGCCATCGACGGCAGGCTGGCGTCCCGCGGCGACAAGGCCGTCACCGGCAGCGGCCATGCGATACCCAGGGCCGGGTCGGCATGATGCACCCCCGCGTCGAAGCCGGGCCGATAGGCGGTGGACATCTGGTAGAACACCTCGGTCTCGTCGGCGAGGGTCTGGAAGCCGTGCGCGAAGCCGTCGGGCACGTAGAGCGCGCGCCGCGACTGCGCCGAGAGTTCCACCCCGAACCAGCGCCCGCGCGTCGGCGAACCGGCGCGCAGGTCGACGATCACGTCCCAGATCGCCCCCATGGTGCAGCGGACCAGCTTCGCCTCCTCGTGCGGCGGGCGCTGGAAGTGCAGCCCGCGCAGCGTGCCGCGCCGCTGGTTGAACGACACATTGCACTGCACGAAGCGGCCCGCCAGCCCGTGGCGCGCGAACGCCTCCTCGCAGAAGGTGCGCGCGAAGAAGCCGCGCTCGTCCTCGCGCCGCTCCACGTCGACCACGAACGCGCCCGCCAGGCCGGTTTCGGTGAAGATCACGCCGGTCTCAGAACACCACGGGCGAGGGGATCGGCACCACGAAGCGCCCGCCCCATTCACGGATGTGGGCCATCTGCGCGGCGATCTCGTCGCGCAGGTTCCAGGGCAGGATGAGCACCAGATCCGGCCGCGCCTCGGCGATGGCCTCCGGCGCGCGCACCGGAATGCGGCTACCCGGCAGCAGCGTGCCCTGTTTGGCGGGATTGCGATCCACCGTGAAATCGATGAAGTCGGTGCCGATGCCGCAGTAGTTCAGCAGCGTGTTGCCCTTCGCGGGCGCACCGTAGCCGCAGATGCGCTTGCCCGCGCGCTTGGCCTCGATCAGGAAGGACAGGATCTCGCGCTTGGTCGACTTCACCGCCTCGTCGAAGGCCGTGTAGGTCTCCAGGTGGTCCAGCCCGGCGGCGGCTTCGCGCCCCAGCACCGCCTCCACCGCTGGCGTGCACGCCCAGCGGGACGACTCGCGGCGGCAGGCGTACAGACGCAGCGAGCCGCCATGCGTGGGCAGCTCGTCGACGTCGAACACGCGCAGGCCGTGGCGTTCCAGCACGCGCTGCGCCGTGCCCAGCGACAGGTAGGAGAAGTGCTCGTGGTAGATGGTGTCGAACTGCCGCTCCGCGATGAGCCGGAGCAGGTGCGGAAATTCCAGCGTCAGCACGCCATCGGCTTTCAGGGCGGGCGCGAAACCGGCGGCGAAGTCGTTGATGTCCGGCACGTGGGCGAATACGTTGTTGCCGATGAGCAGGTCGGCCGCGAGCCCCTCATCGGCCAGCTGCCGCCCGAGCCGCTCGCCGAAGAATTCCACCCGCGTGGCCACGCCGCGAGCCCGCGCCGCCTCGGCCACGTTGGCTGCCGGCTCGATGCCCAGCACGGGGATGCCGGCCGCGTGGAAGTACTGCAGCAGATAGCCGTCGTTGCTGGCGATCTCCACCACCTGGCTGGCCGGGCCCAGCCCGAGCCGCGGCACCATGGCCGCGGAGTAGCGGCGGGCGTGCTCCAGCCAGGTGTCGGAGTAAGACGAGAAGTAAGCGTAGTCGCCGAAGATCTCCTGCGGCGACTCGAAGGCCTCCAGCTGCACCAGCCAGCAGCGGTCACACACCCACGCGTGCAGCGGGTAGTAGGGCTCCATGGCACGCGCGCGCGCCAGCGGCACGTACGAGTTCGACAGGGGCGACATGCCGAGGTCGCAGAAGGTGTGCTCGAGGGTGTGGCCGCAGAAGCGGCACGACGGCGCGTTGGGGTTCATGCAGGCACTCCGGGGCGCGGATCGGTGGCTGCGGCGCCCACCGGCGCCGGCGCGCCGTACCGCGCGATCTGTTCCAGGCACAGCGACGCCGCATCCGCTCCGCCGGCCTGGGCGCGGTACCACTCGACCGTGTCGGCCACCGCCTGGCCGAGCGTGAGGCGGGGCGCCCAACCGAGCGCCGCGCGGGCGCGCGAGGCATCGAGCATCAGCAGGTGGGCCTCGTGCGGGTGCGGGCCCGGGTCACCCACCCAGGCGGCGCCGGCGCCCCAGGCGCGCACCGCCAGCTCGGCCACGGTGCGCACGGTGGCGGTGGCGTCGGCGTCGGGGCCGAAGTTCCAGCCGCAGGCGTGGCGCTGGCCCTGGACCACCAGCGACTCGGCCAGCAGCAGATAACCCGCCAGCGGCTCGAGCACGTGCTGCCACGGCCGCACCGCCTCCGGGTTGCGGATGCGCACCGGCGTGCCCGCGGCGAAGGCCCGCACCATGTCGGGCACCAACCGGTCGGCCGCCCAGTCGCCACCGCCGATGACGTTGCCGGCCCGTGCCGTGGCGATGGCCACATCGTCGGAGCAGAACGAGCGCCGGTAGGCCGCGGCCACCAGTTCGGTGCAGGCCTTGCTGCTGGAATACGGGTCGTACCCCCCCAGGGGGTCGTCCTCGAGATAGCCGCGCTCCAGCCCGCGGTTCTCGTAGCACTTGTCGCTGGTCACCACCACCACGCCGCGCACCGTGTCGCAGGCGCGCACGGCGTCGAGCAGGTGCACCGTGCCCATGACGTTGCTGGAGAAGGTCTCGGCCGGGTCGGCGTAGGAGCGTCTCACCAGGGCCTGCGCGGCAAGGTGGAACACCACCTCCGGCTGGGCCTGCACCAGCGCCGTCCGCAGCCGGGTCGCGTCGCGGATGTCCGCCTCGATCGAGCTCATGCGGCCCTCCAGGCCCGCCAGCGCGAACAGGCTGGGTTCGGTCGGCGGCGCCAGCGAATAGCCAGTGACATCAGCCCCCAGATGCCGCAGCCAGAGCGACAGCCACGCCCCCTTGAAGCCGGTGTGCCCGGTCAGGAAGACCCGCCGGCCGCGCCAGAATCCGGGGCTCATGCCCAGTTCTTCCACGGCGCCCGACCAGAGCTCCACAGCTGCTCCAGCTGGTTCTTGTCGCGCAGGGTGTCCATGGGCTGCCAGAAACCGGCGTGCTGGAAGGCGCTCAGCTGCCCCTCGGCCGACAGGCGGCTGAGGGGTTCGCCCTCCCAGGGCGTGGTGTCGTCCACCACGTAGTCCACGACCCGCGGCGAGAGCACGAAGAAGCCGCCGTTGATCCACGCGTTGTCGCCGCGCGGCTTCTCC
>JBILUV010000432.1:0-2535 GCA_044370825.1 Burkholderiales bacterium
GTCAGTTTCTCAAGCACGGGATGGCGCACGCCGCCGGTCGCATGCGCCGCCGGATCGCCCTCGCGGATCAGCTGTTCGACATCCAGCGGCTTCTGGCGCAGCGACCCGATAAGCCCGCCAGGGCCCGCTCCACCCGGCTCCGTCGGCGGAGGCGCCTTGGGCAGCCGTACGCTGTTGGGTCGCAACTCCTTGCGGCTGAAGGTCTTGGCGGTACGCGCCCCCTGATCCTCGCAGGGCTCGTTGGAATAGAGGACCTTGCCGGAGGTATCGGTGCAGCGGTACACACCCGCCTCCGCTCCGTTGGCGATGACGCTGCCGGCGAAAAGCAGCGGCGCGAGCGCCGCGCGCGCTCCCATCACGACCCCGGGACCACGGCACTGCGCTGCGGCGGCCCGCCGGCCCGATCCTTGAAAGGCACCTGCCCCTGATAGGCGGACCCCGAACCGAACTGCGCCTCGCCCTCCTGGGTCTGGCTGGGGCGTGGCCGCATGCGCATGCGATTGGCCTGCAGGTCGGCCTTGCCGAGCGTGCGGTCCTTGCGCGCCCCCTGCGTTTCACAGGGCTCGTTGGAGTAAATGACGGCACCGTCCGCACCACGGCACTTGAACACCGCGGCATGGGACCACATCGGGAAAAGGATGAGAGCGGCTGCGACCAGGGCGCGCGACAACATCGGGGGCCTCCTTGGGCATCGGGGCTGCGACGACGTCCGGCGACGAGGAGCCGCGGCGGTGCGACGAGCCGTCCCGACCGTCAGGTCGTCGGCAGCCTGTGGTTCCTGAAATCCTCCCGGATGCGCGTCTTCAGGAGCTTGCCCGTCGCCGTATGCGGCAGGCTCTCGACGAAAACGACATCATCGGGAATCCACCACTTAGCGACCCGTCCTTCGAAGAACTTGAGCAGTTCGTCGCGAGCGATCTCCTGCCCGGGTCGCCGCACCACCACCAACAGCGGCCGCTCGTCCCACTTGGGATGGGCCACGCCGACCACGGCGGCCTCGGCCACCGCCGGGTGCGCCATGGCGGCATTCTCGAGGTCGATGGAACTGATCCACTCGCCGCCCGACTTGATCACGTCCTTGGACCGGTCGGTGATCTGCATGAACCCGTCCGCGTCCAGGGTCGCCACGTCACCGGTCGGGAACCAGCCGTCGACCAGGGGGTCACCGCCCTCGCCCTTGAAGTAGCCGCTGCAGATCCAGGGGCCACGCACATGCAGGTCCCCGAAAGCCTTGCCGTCGCGCGGCAGTTCGAGCCCCTCGTCATCGACGATGCGCATGTCGACGCCGAAGATGACCCTTCCCTGCTTGTTCTGCAGCGCCTCGCGCTGCTCCCGCGGCCAGTCGAGCTGATGCCGCTTGAAGGAATTGACCGTGCCCAGCGGGCTCATTTCCGTCATGCCCCACGCGTGCAACACCGTCACTCCGTAGTCGTCCTCGAAGGTCCGGATCATCGCCGGGGGACAGGCCGACCCGCCGATGACGGTGCGCTTCAGCGTGCTGAAGCGCAGGCCCTTGTCGCGGACGTGGTTGAGCAGACCGAGCCAGATGGTGGGCACCCCCGCCGAGCACGTCACCGCCTCGGATTCGAACAACTCCATGAGGCTCGCGCCGTCCAGGGCCGGGCCGGGAAAAACCAGCTTCGCCCCCACCAGAGGAGCGCTGTAGGGCAGTCCCCACGCATTGACGTGGAACATAGGCACCACCGGCAGCACCGAATCCCTGGCGGACAGGGCGAGCGCGTCGGGCAGACAGGCGCCGTAGGCATGCAGCAGGGTGGAGCGATGGCTGTAGAGCACGCCTTTGGGATTGCCCGTCGTGCCGGAGGTGTAGCACAGCGACGACGCGCTGCGCTCATCCAGTTGCGGCCAGTCGAAGCTGTCGGAATGCGCGTTGACCAGATCCTCGTAACAGGCCAGGGACAGCGCGGAGGCAGGCATGTGCGCCCGATCGGTCATGGCGACCCAGTTCCGGACGCCCGGGCAATGCGGCGCCAGCGCCTCGACCAGCGGCAGGAAGCTCAGGTCGAAGAATATGCAGGCGTCCTCGGCGTGGTTGACGATGTAGGCAATCTGCTCCGGGAACAGGCGCGGATTGATGGTGTGGCACACGGCCCCGCTGCCGGACACGGCGTAGTAGATCTCGAAGTGCCGGAAGGTGTTCCAGGCCAGCGTCCCGACCCGATCACCGGGCCGGACGCCCAGCGCTGCCAGCGCATTGGCGAGCTGGCGCGAACGCTGGTGAGCTGCGGCGTAAGTGGTGCGGTGAATGCCGCCCTCGACCAGCCGCGTCACGATCGGCGTGTCGCCATGGAATCTCTCCGCGTGCTCGATGAGGGCACTGATGTTGAGGGGGCCGTCCATCATGAGACCACGCATCGGATTCTCCTTTTTGTTGCGTTGCGTCAACCAACATGCGGAGCATTCTAGCAGCGGGCCGACGCGGATTTCACGGCGATGGGGATGTTGCGCCGCAGCAGATGAGCCGCGTTTACTTCGCCAGGATGATGGGGCAAACTGAAAATTCCTTGCGGCCCG
>JBILUV010000235.1:0-5680 GCA_044370825.1 Burkholderiales bacterium
GCCGAGCTCATCAAGCCTTGCTTCGGATTTGGTTTCCAAACCATCCGTCGGGGCGCAATTGGCCCCGGAGGGCCTCGGCGTCGGCAGGCGTGATCCGTGTCAGCGCCATGGCGAGTCCATGCGTTGCGGGAGTGTCCGGCTTGCATCGGACACGTCCATTTCCGGCGAAAAGATTCTGTAGGAGAGAGCGAATGTTCAAGACCGTCATGCGGGCCACGGCCCTCGGTGCAGCCCTGTTTGCGGCAGGTCTGACTGGGGCGCAGGCCCAGACCATCAAGATAGCGTATCTGGAAGGCCTGTCCGGCCCATTCGCGAACGTCGGCGAGGTCGGCCTGCGGCACCTGCAGTTCGCGGCCGAGCGCGTCAACGAGAAGGGCGGGGTCCTCGGCCAGAAACTCGAGGTCGTTCCCTTCGACACCAAGACCAGCCCCCAGGAAGCCCAGCTCGTGTTCAAGCAGCTGGTCGACCAGGGCATCCGCTACATGATGCAGGGCAACGGTTCGGCTGTGGCCATCGCTCTGTCGGAGGCCATGGGAAAACACAACTCGCGCGAACCGGGCAAGACCGTGCTGTACATGAACTACGGCGCCGTCGATCCCAGCCTCACCAACGACAAGTGCAATTACTACCACTTCCGGTTCGACGCGGACGTCGACATGAAGATGGCGGCGCTGACCACCTACATGGCCCAGCAGAAGGACATCAAGAAGGTCTACCTGATCAACCAGGACTACGCCTTTGGCCAGTCGGTGGCGAAGGCGGCACGCGCCATGCTCAAACAGAAACGGCCGGACATCGAGATCGTCGGTGACGACCTCCACCCGCTGGGCAAGGTCAAGGACTTCGCCCCATACATCGCCAAGATCAAGGCCTCCGGGGCGGATGCGGTCATCTCGGGCAACTGGGGCAACGACATCGCGCTCCTCATCAAGGCGGGCAAGGATGCCGGTCTGCCCGCCAAGTTCTACACCTATTACGCCGGCGGCCTGGGCACGCCGCCCGTCATCGGCGAAGCAGGTGTCGGCAACCTCAAGCAGGTGACGGTGTTCCACTCCAACATTGGCGGCAGCCGCACCAATGCAGAGGTCGACGCCTACCGCAAGCGCTTCCCCGACTCCAAGGACGACTTCTACTGGACATCCATAATCGCGGCCGTCGACATGCTGACCCGCGCCATGGAGCAGACCAAGTCGGCAGACCCCGTCAAGATCGCGCCGGCCCTGGAGAACATGAAGGTCGATCAGGTCACCGGCGAGGGCTACATGCGTGCCGACAACCACCAGCTGATCCAGCCCATCTTCGTGTCCACCTTCAGCAAGGCCAACGGCAAGGACGTCAAGTTCGACGTCGAGCGCACGGGCTTCGGCTTCAAGACCGACGCCCGCATCGATGCAAAGGACACTGTGCTGCCCACAACCTGCAAGTTCCAGAAACCGAAGGCCTGAGCACCCTGAGGTCCTTGGCAGGGGCGCGCCCGCGGCGCGCCCCTGTTTCGTCGACAGCAACCCGCGCCGGGACACGTCCGTGGAATTCTTTCTCGTCACCCTTCTGAACAGCCTGTCCTATGGATTGCTGCTGTTCATGCTGTCCAGCGGACTCACGCTGATCTTCAGCATGATGGGCGTGCTCAATTTCGCGCACGCCAGCTTCTACATGCTGGGCGCCTACTTCGCCTACCAGACCAGCGTGAACATCGGATTCTGGCCCGCGCTTCTGGTGGCGCCGGCAGCCGTGGCAGCCCTGGGCGCGCTCACCGAGCGCTACGGGCTGCGCACGGTGCACAAGTACGGCCACGTGGCCGAACTGCTGTTCACTTTCGGTCTGGCCTACATCATCGAGGAGATCGTCCACCTGATCTGGGGCCGCGCCCCGGTGGAATACCGGATTCCAGCCATCCTCGATTTTTCGGCCTTCTCGATCTATTCCACCCAGTATCCGGCCTACCGGGTCTTCATGATGCTGGTCTCGGTCGCGATGCTGGCGGGCCTGTACCTGGCGCTAACTCGCACACGGATCGGCCTGATCATCCAGGCCTCCCTGACCCATCCCGACATGGTCGAGGCTCTCGGCCACAACGTGCCCCGCGTCTTCATGACGGTGTTCGCCGGCGGCGCGGCCCTGGCCGGCCTCGCCGGGGTGATCGGCGGCAATGCCTTCGTCACCGAACCCGGCATGGCCGCCAGCGTGGGGACCATCGTCTTCGTGGTGGTGGTGTTCGGCGGCATGGGTTCGCTTGCCGGCGCTTTCGCCGCCTCCCTGATCATCGGCGCGGTGCAGACCTTCTCGGTCGGGTTCGACTACTCGCTGCTGAACCTGTTCGGCATACTGGGCATCCAGACCAATCCTGAATCGGGCTGGTATGACCTGTGGAAAGTGACCATCTCGCAGGCCGGCCCCGTACTGCCTTATGTGCTGATGGTCCTCATGCTCATCTTCCGGCCCAAGGGCCTGATGGGCACGCGTGAAGGCTGAGACCCTGCCAATCATGACGAACCAACGCCCCTTCCTGCACGGCAAGCGTGTCCTCACGTGGGCGACCACCGCCGCTGTGCTGATCGCCCTGCCGATGGTCTTCACCCAGAGCTTTGCCGTCTCGATGCTGTCGCAGATGGGCATCGCGATCATCTTTGCCCTCTCCTACAACATGCTGCTCGGCCAGACCGGCATGCTGAGCTTCGGCCACGCGGTCTACTTCGGACTCGGCGCGTTCATCTCGGTGCACGCGCTGAACGCCATCGGCGCGGGGACATTCCACTGGCCGGTCACCCTCATTCCCGTGATCGGGGGGCTGGCCGGGCTGTTCTTCGGTGTGATTTTTGGCTACGTGACCACCAAGCACTCCGGGACGCCGTTCGCCATGATCTCGCTCGGGATCGCGGAAATGGTGGCGGCCTGCTCGCTGATGTTCCCGACGTTCTTCGGAGGTGAGGGCGGCATCTCCACCGACCGCGCCGCGGGTGAGCCCTTCATGGGGATCACATACGGCCCCGGCATCCAGGTCTATTACCTGATCGCCGGCTGGTGCTTCCTGAGCATGATCGCGATGTTCGCGCTCACCCAGACGCCTCTCGGCCGGATGGCGAACGCGGTTCGAGACAACGCCGAGCGTGCCCGCTTCATCGGCTACAACCCGACCCGCGTGCGCTACCTGATGCTGATGCTGTCGTCCTTCTTCGCCGGCATCGCGGGATCGCTGGCGGCGATGAACTACGAACTGGTCACAGCGGAGAACGTCGGCGTGGTGGCCTCGGGCAACGTCCTGCTCATGGCCTTCATCGGCGGCGTCGGCCACTTCTTCGGCCCCGTCATCGGCGCCACCCTGGTGACCTTCATCCAGTCTGCGCTCTCCAACTACACCCTCGCGTGGCTGCTGTACTTCGGCCTGTTCTTCCTCGTGATGATCCTGTTCGCGCCGGGCGGCATCGCCAGCCTGATCACCCTGCACAAGGATGCCTGGCAGGTGTCCCAGGTGCGCAGACTGATCCCCGCCTACATCGCCGCCGCGCTGGCTGGGCTGATCGCTCTGCTGGGTCTGATCGGGCTGATCGAGATGACGTATCAGGTCGAAACCAAGGCCGAGCAGTCCGGCACCGGAATGTCGCTGTTCGGCATTGCCTTCGACGCCGCCACGCCCATGCCGTGGATCACCAGCGCCGCCATCCTGGTGGTCGGTGGTCTCCTGCTGTGGGCAGCCTCGCGCAGGGTGCGCGCCAGCTGGACTGCAGTCGCCCTCGTCATCAACGCCCGCAGGAGTGCATGAGCGTGCCCGCTGCCCTCGAACTGCGCGCCGTGCGCAAGAGCTTCGGCAAGACCGCCATCATCAACGGCGTCGACCTCGCCATCGAGAAAGGCGAGCGGCACGCCGTGATCGGACCCAACGGCGCCGGCAAGTCGACGCTGTTCAATCTCATCAGCGGGCGCTTCCCCATCACCAGCGGCAACATCCTGCTGAACGATCAGGACATCACGGGCCTGCCCCCCAACGAGATCAACCGCCGCGGCCTGGCGCGCAGCTTCCAGATCACCAACATCTTCCCCAAGCTGTCGGTGTACGAGAACATCCGCTGCGGGGTGCTGTGGTCGCTTGGCCACCGCTACTCCTTCTGGAAGCGCGTCGGCGCCCTGAAGGACGTGGCGGAGCGCTGCGAGGCCATCGTCGACAGGATCAACCTTCGCCGCCGCCGCGACACTCTGGCAGGGGTGCTGTCCTACGCGGAGCAGCGCGCCCTGGAGATCGGCATCACGGTGGCCGGCGGACCGGACGTGATACTCCTCGACGAGCCGACCGCCGGCATGAGCAACACCGAGACCGCCGACGCCGTCGCCCTGATCCGCAGCGTGACCGAAGGCAAGACCCTGGTGATGGTCGAACACGACATGAGCGTCGTGTTCGGGCTCGCAGACCGCATTTCCGTGCTGGTCTACGGACAGGTCATCGCCACCGGGACACCGGAACAGATCCGAGGCAACAAGGCGGTGCAGGAAGCCTACCTCGGCACCGAACAGCACGAGTGACCGCCATGCTCGAAGTCCAGGACCTCCACGCCTACTACGGCAAGAGCCACATCCTCCACGGCGTCCACCTCAACGTGAAGCAAGGTGAGATCGTCAGCCTGCTCGGACGCAATGGCGTCGGCCGCTCCACCACCATAAAAGCCATCATGGGCCAGGTCAGCGCCACCGGTTCGGTGCGCTTCAAGGGCGAGGAGATGATGGGCCTCAAGGCCTTCATCGTCTCCCGCAAGGGCTTGGGTTACGTCCCCGAGAACCGCGAGATCTTCCCGGCGCTGACCGTGCGCCAGAACCTCCTGCTCGGCCAGAAAGGAAGCAAGGACTCCGGCCGCTGGAGCATGGAGGACATGTTCAACATCTTCCCGCGCCTGCGCGAGCGGGCCGAGGCTCCGGCCGGCGTGATGTCCGGTGGCGAGCAGCAGATGCTCACCCTGTGCCGCACGCTGATGGGAGATCCGGACCTCATCATGATCGACGAGCCCACCGAGGGTCTGGCGCCCAAGATCGTCGAGCAGGTCGGCAACCTGTTCGACGAGATCAAGAACCGCGGCATCTCCATCCTGCTGGTGGAACAAAAGCTCACCATCGCCCTGCGCATCTCCCAGCGCGTGTACGTGATGGGCCACGGCCAGATCGTGTTCGAGGGCACGCCCGACGACCTGCGCGCGAACGAGGCGGTACGCAAGGAGTGGCTCGAGGTCTGAGCACGGCGCACCGCCGCCCGACAGCTTTTTCGAATCCGGAGGTTTCCCTTGTCCACCATCACCACCCCCAGCGGTCTCGTCATCGAGGAGCTCAGCGTCGGCGAAGGCGCTGCCGCTGCGGTCGGCCAGCATGTCACGGTGCATTACACCGGCTGGCTCACCGACGGTACCAAGTTCGATTCCAGCAAGGACCGGGGCGACCCCTTCGACTTCCCTCTTGGCCGCCACCATGTCATCGCCGGCTGGGACGAGGGCGTGCAGGGCATGCGGGTGGGCGGAGTGCGCAAGCTCACCATCCCGCCAGATCTCGGCTACGGCGCACGCGGCGCCGGCGGCGTCATCCCGCCCAACGCCACCCTGGTGTTCGAGGTGGAACTGCTGGGCATCGATTGAGCGCGTGCGGGGCTCGGGCTCCGCACGGATTCGCGGGTGTCACAGGCGACCGTTCAGCGCCACCAGTACCT
>JBILUV010000051.1:0-17423 GCA_044370825.1 Burkholderiales bacterium
CCCGGGAAGGGGAAGTACCACTCGACGTTGCCGAGCAGCTGCCGGGTGCCACCGATGGCGAGACCGAATTCATCCCGTGGGCCGATGCCGAAGGTGTTGAAGCCACGGACGCTGTTGACGCCACCGGCGTAGTAGTACTTGAAGAACGGCAGCTCGTTGCCCTGGTAACCGTCGGCGTAACCGATGGTGCCGCCCGCCTGCAGGGTGGTAAGGCGCGAGGTCGGCCACCAGCGCTGTGCAGCATAGGAAAGACGGTAGTAGCGAAGATCTGCGCCCGGGAGCGCGACCTCGGTCTGCACGCGCTGGAACGGACCGCTGGTCGGGGTGATGATGTTGTCGCGTCCATCGCGCGAGAACCCGAGTGTCGCGATGATGCCGACGTTGACCGATCCGTAGGTGTTGACGTAGTCGCGGAATCGCTGCGGCGTGTTGTTGAACAGCTCGATGTCGGTCGACTCGACAGCCGCACCCAGGTTGACGGTGTCCAGCTCCGATATCGGGATGCCGAAGCGTACGCCGGCACCATCGGTGTTGGTGGCATACGTCGCGAGCCGGAGAAAAGAGGGATTGAAGCGCCTGGAGTAGAGGTCGAACCCGCGACTCACGCCGTCATCCGTCCAGTAGGGATTGGTGTAGGACAGCGACAGCACCCGGTTGATGCGACCGGTCTGCAGACCCAGCGACAGGGAGTTGCCGGTGCCGAAGGCATTCTGCTGCTGGATCGAAGCCGACAGGATCAGCCGCTCGATGCTCGAGAAGCCGACGCCGACGTTGACCGAACCGGTGGGCCGCTCCTTGACGCTCATGTTCACGTCGACCTGATCGGCCACACCCTGCACGGCTGGGGTCTCGACGTTGACCTCGGAGAAGTAGCCGAGGCGGTCCACGCGTACCTTGGAGCGGTTGATCTTTGCCTGCGAATACCACGCCCCTTCCATCTGGCGGAACTCGCGGCGCACCACCTCGTCCTTGGTGGTGGTGTTGCCGGCGACGTTGATGCGGCGCACGTAAACCCGGCGGCCCGGTTCGACATAAAGCGTGAAGGCGACAGTCCGCTTCGTCCGGTCGATCTCCGGCACGGGGTTCACCTGTGCGAAGGCGTAGCCGTCGTCACCCAGCCGGTCGCTGATCAGCTTGGTGGACTCGGTCAGGCGCTCGCGGCTGAAGACGTCACCCGGCTTGAGCTTGACCAGCTGGCGCAGCTGCTCCTCCGGCACCAGGAAATCACCGGACAGCTTCACATCGCTGACAGTGAAGCGCTCGCCCTCGGTGATGTTGACTGTGATGAAGACGTTCTTGCGGTCGGGGCTGAGCGAGACCTGGGTCGACTCGATGTTCGACTCGAGGTATCCCTGGTTCAGATAGAAGGAGCGCAGGGTCTCCAGGTCGGCGGCGAGCTTCTGCCGCGAATACTGGTCGTTCTTCGTGTACCAGGTCATCATGCCCGGCGTGCGCAGAACCATCAGGTCCATCAGCTCCTTGTCGCTGAAGACACGGTTGCCTACCAGATTCACAGAAGTGATCTTGGCGACCTCGCCCTCGACGATGTTGAAATTGATGGCGACCCGGTTGCGCTCCAGCGGGTTGACCGTTGCCGCGACCTCCACCCCATACTTGCCGCGCGAGACGTATTGGCTTTTCAGGTCGAGCTTGGCCCGCTCGAGCGTGGCGCGGTCGAATATGCGGCCTTCGGCCAGGCCGCCACCGCGAAAGATCTCGAGCAGCTTCTTCTTCTCGAACTCCTTGGAGCCACTGACCTCGATGGAGGCAATCGCCGGCCGTTCCTGGACGATGACGACAAGCACGCCGTTGTCATTCTCGATCTGGACGTCCTTGAAGAACCCCGTGCCGAACAACAGCCGGATTGCTGCAGTGGCCTTGTCCGGCGTCAGCGTATCGCCGACGCGCACCGGGAGATAACCGAAAACCGTGCCGGCCTCGGTGCGCTGGATGCCCTCGACGCGGATGTCCTGGATCTTGAAAGGCTCGAAACCGAAGGCCAGGGGGGCGTGGACGAGACAAAACAGGACCGCGATGAGGAAACGCTTCATCCGCTAGGAACCGCCCACGAGGCGCTGAATGTCGTTGAAGATGGCGAACGCCATCAGGCTGAAGAGGAGGACCATCCCGATGCGCTGCCCGATTTCCATCACGCGATCCGACACGGGCTGTCCCGTGATTGCCTCTATCGAATAATACATCAGGTGCCCGCCATCGAGTAACGGCACCGGCAGCAGATTGAGCACGCCCAGGCTGATCGAAACCAGCGCCACGAAGCTGACATAGGGCAGCCAGCCAAGTTGCGCCGACTGGCCCGCGTAATCGGCAATGGTGAGCGGTCCGCTCAAATTCTTCACCGACACCTGACCGAGCACCATCTTCCACATCATGTGCAGCGTGAAGATCGACGCATCCCAGGTCTTGCGGGCCGCCTGCACCAGCGCGATGTGCACCGGGTGACGCACCTCGACGCGGTAGCGATCCCCCGCCCCGCCGTCCACTGGCGCTATGCCGACCTTGCCGACCCGCACGCCGGCCTCGGTCTGACCGGAGGGCGTCACCGGAACTTCCAGCTGTTCACCACCGCGAATGAGCTCGAACACCAGCTCCGCATCCGGACGCGCCCGTACTGCACGGACCACCTGGTCCCAGCGCTCGACGGGATCACCATCGACGGACACGATGCGGTCGCCCGCGCGCAGCCCGGCCGTCGCAGCCGGCCCATCGCGAACGACCTCTCCAATCACCGCCGGCCGCGGCGGCACGAAAGCAGTGATGCCGATGCCGCCAAGAAAATCGGCGTCGAGCTTGTCGGTATCGAGCGCCCCGAGGTCGAGTCGGCGGACTTGAATCCGCCCGTCAAGACCCTCGACCTCGACCGATACAACGCGCCGGTCCACCGCCTCTTCGAGCAGGGCCCAGCGCAACTCCTGCCAGGTTCGCACCTCGACGTCACCGACGCGACGGATCAGGTCACCCGCCTCGAAGCGGGCTACCGCCGCCGGCGTGCCGGCCGCCGGCGTCTCCACCGCCGGTCGCACACCGGGAACGCCGTGGACGAACAACACCCAGTACAGCAGCATGGCGAGGAAGAAGTTTGCCAATGGCCCGGCCACCACGATCGCCATGCGGCGCCAGACGACCTGACGGTTGAACGCCCGGTGCAGCTCATGCGGCGCCACCGGTCCCTCCCGCTCGTCGAGCATCTTCACGTAGCCACCCAGGGGAAACGCGCCGATCGCCCATTCGGTGCCATCACGCCCTGCCCGGCGGCTCCACAACGGCGCGCCGAATCCGACGGAGAAGCGCAGTACCTTGACACCGCACCAGCGCGCGACGAGATAGTGACCGAACTCGTGAAACACGATCAGCACACCGAGGGCGATCACGAAGGCCACGAGCGTGGTCAACAAGGTCATGCGGGACTCTCCTGAGGTCTGAGTGCGCCTGACTGGGCGCTAGGGTGATGGGGAAGATCCGATCGATGCAGGCGGCCGAACAAGAATCAGACCCCGCCCAGCAGATCGAGGGCAACCGCACGTGCCTCGGCATCGGCGGCGGCCACCGCCTCGAGCGACCCCAGGACACCGCTCGCGGCACGGTCCATCACAGCCTCCACCACCTCCGCAATGCGCTGGAATGGGACCCGCCCCGCCAGGAAGCGTTCGACGGCGCACTCGTTGGCGGCATTGAGCGCCACGGCCGCAGCCCCGCCATGCTCGAGTGCCCGGTAGGCGAGACGGAGGCAGGGAAAACGGGAGAAATCCGGGGGCTCGAAGGACAGTGTTCCGATGCGTGCGAGGTCCAGACGCTCGACGCCGGCCTCGACGCGGTCGGGAAAGGCCAGCGCGTGGGCGATGGGCGTGCGCATGTCCGGGTTGCCAAGTTGCGCGAGCACGGAGCCGTCCTCGTACTCGACCATGGAATGGATGACGCTCTGCGGGTGTACAACGACTTCGATGCGCTCCGGCGGCATTGAGAACAGCCAATGCGCCTCAATCACCTCGAGGCCCTTGTTCATCATCGTGGCCGAGTCCACCGAAATCTTGCGCCCCATGACCCAGTTGGGATGCGCCACAGCCTGCTCGGGCGTGATGTTGGCGAAGCGCTCATACGGCGTGGTCCGGAAGGGGCCACCAGAGGCGGTCAACAGGATGCGCCGCACGCCGCGACCGGCCGAGCCCGACTGGAAACCGCCGGGCATGCACTGGAATACCGCATTGTGCTCACTGTCGATGGGCAGGAGGGTGGCTCCGCTGGCAGTCACCGCCTCCATGAACAACGCCCCGGCCATCACCAGAGCCTCCTTGTTGGCGAGCAGCACGCAGCGCCCCGCGCGCACCGCGGCGAGAGTCGGCGCCAGGCCGGCTCCACCGACGATCGCCGCCATCACCGAGTGGGCCCCCGGCAGCGACGCCACCTCCACCAGACCCTCCGGACCAGCAAGCACCCGGCAGTCCAGCCCGGCGGCGCGCAGACGCTGTCGCAGGTCACTGGCCGCCGCCTCGTCCGCCATGGCCACGAATTGCGGCCGGTGCTTCAGGCATTGCTGGAACAGGATGTCGCTGCGCCGCCCGGCGGTGAGCGCGAGCACCCGGTAGCGATCCGGATGGCGGGCGATGACATCCAGCGTGGAGCCACCGATGCTTCCGGTCGAGCCCAGCACCACCACGTTGCGCACCCCGTCCGCCATCACCACGCCCCCCCAGCCCACCACACCATCAGCGCTGCCACCGGCAGCGCGGCCGTGAGGCTGTCGATGCGATCGAGCACCCCACCATGGCCTGGCAGGATGTTGCCGCTGTCCTTGAAGCCGGCCTCACGCTTCATCCATGATTCGAACAGGTCGCCCACGATGCTGACCGCCAACAGCGCTTCCAGCAGTGCCAGACCCGGCCACCCGGGCCCACCCGGCAGCAGTCCCGGCGCCATCCGGTGCGCCACAAGATGCCATGCCGCGACGGCCAGGGCGCCACCGGCGACGCCCTCCCAGGACTTGCCGGGGCTGACGCGCGGCGCGAGCTTGTGCCGACCGAAGCGGCGCCCAGCGAAGTACGCGCCGGAGTCTGCGATCCAGATGGTGGCCATGAGCAGCAGCAGCTGGACCGGTTGGCGCTGCAGCACGACGCCCCCTACCCAGGCGGGAAGAAGCACCAGGATGCCGACTCCGAGCAGCAGGATCACCCAACGGCAATGCCATCCTGCCACCAACCAGGGAAGCGCGACCAGAACCCAGAAAACGGCGGCCGCCACGAACGCGGCCTTCGCAACGCCCGCCTGCACGAGGGTGACGCCATCGGTGCCAGCCAGTGCGACCACGGCGCCCGCGACCCCAACCCCCAAGGCGTACATGAGGCGACCGACGCCGGCAACGCCACTCAGACGCGCCCACTCCCAGGCACCGATCAGAACGAACGCCCCGGAAGCCAGGGCCCAGGCACGGTTCGGCAGCAGGAACAGGCCCGCCAGCGCCGCCGGCACCAGGACCGCCGCGGTGAGCAGGCGCAGGCGAAGCATGAGTCTGATTCAGCCCCTGAGGCCGGGCGCCACGACCCGGGCGAGGTCAGCCTCCACCCCGGGGTCCGGCTCGGTTTGCGCCAGCTGCTCGCTGGTGCGCCCGAAACGACGCTCCCGCTTGCGATACGAGTGGATCGCCGAAAGGTAGGCGTGGGCGTCGAAGTCGGGCCAGAGCGTGTCGGTGAAGTGGAATTCCGTGTACGCCAGCTGCCACAGCAGGAAATTGCTGATCCGCTGTTCGCCGCCGGTCCGTATGAACAGGTCGGGCTCGGGCGCGTATTGCATGGCCAGGTAAGGGGCAAGATCGGACTCGGTGTAGCTTCCGGCCTTCGCAGGATGCTCAGCGCTCATGCGGTTGACCGCCTGCATGATGTCCCATCGACCGCCGTAGTTTGCGGCCACGGTCAGGGTCAGGCGGGTGTTGCCGGCGGTGAGGGCCTCGCTGTCGCGTATCAGGCCGACAAGCCTGGGCTCCAGCGGGGTGATGTCGCCGACGATCTTGAGGCGGATGCCGTTTTCGTGCAGCCGCGACACCTCGTTCTCGAGCACGCGGACGAACAGCTGCATGAGAAAGGACACTTCCTCCGGTGGGCGGCGCCAGTTCTCGCTGGAGAAGGCGAACAGGGTGAGATACGACACCCCGTATTGCGCCGACATCTTCACCGCCTGCCGCACGGCCTCCACACCGCGCCGGTGACCTGCGACCCGCGGCAGAAAGCGCTTCCTGGCCCAGCGCCCATTGCCATCCATGATGATGGCCACATGCCGCGGCACCCGGCTCGCTTCCGGGATCTCGAGGGTCGAACTGGCGAAGCTAGTCCGCATGTCTGGCCACGCCTCGGAGGGATGGCAATGCAGACCGCGCATCCCGCCGCGACGGATGACCACGGCTGCAGGGGGCGTGGGAAAACTCCAGTTCCATGACGAGGCTCACGCGTCGTCAGACCGCCAGCAATTCCTGTTCTTTCACGGCCAGCACCTTGTCCACCTCGCCGACGTAGCGATCCGTGAGTTTCTGGACCTCGTCCTGGGCGCGGCGCTCATCGTCCTCGGAAACCTTCTTCTCCTTGAGAAGCTCCTTGAGCTGGCTGTTGGCATCCCGGCGCACGTTGCGCACCGCCACGCGCGCGTCCTCGGCCTCGCCACGCACCACCTTGATGAGATCACGCCGGCGCTCCTCGGTAAGGGCGGGCATGGGCACCCGCACGGTGTCGCCAAAGGTGGAGGGGTTGAGCCCGAGGTCCGAGTCGCGGATCGCCTTCTCGATCGGCGACAACATCTTCTTTTCCCAGGGGGTGACGCCGATGGTCCGTGCGTCGATCAGGGTGACGTTGGCGACCTGCCCCACCGCTGTGGGGGTGCCGTAGTAATCAACCTTGACGTGATCGAGCAAACCCGTGTGGGCCCGGCCCGTCCGTACCTTTCCCAGACCCGTCTTGAGGGTCTCCAGGCATTTCTGCATCCGCTCTTCCGCGGACTTCCTGACGTCTGCAATCATCTGCCCTCTCCCTTGCATCCCCGGCGCGGACCCGCCCCACGGGGAACGGTGTCGCGACGGTTCAGCTGTGAACCCGGGTTCCTTCGTCCTCGCCCATGACCACCCTCCTGAGGGCACCCGCCTTGAAGATGCTGAACACGCATATCGGCAGGTTCTGGTCCCGGCACAGCGTGAGCGCGGTCGCGTCCATGACCTTGAGGTTGCGGACGATCGCCTCGTCGAAGGTCAGCCGCTGATAACGCATGGCGTCCGGGTGGGTCTTGGGATCGTCGGAATATATCCCATCCACCTTGGTGGCCTTCAAGACAATGTCCGCACCGACCTCCATGCCGCGCAGGGCTGCGGCCGTGTCGGTGGTGAAAAATGGATTGCCTGTGCCGGCGGCGAAGATAACCACCTTGCCTTCTTCGAGGTAGCGGATGGCCTTGCCCCGGATGTAGGGCTCGGCCACCTGCTCGATATTCAGGGCCGACTGCACCCTGCCCGCAACCCCGATGCGGCGCATGGCGTCCTGCAAGGCAAGCGCGTTCATCACGGTCGCAAGCATGCCCATGTAGTCCGCCGTCGCCCGATCCATGCCTGCCGCTCCGGGGGCAACACCACGGAAGATGTTGCCACCCCCGATGACCACCCCAGTCTCGATGCCGAGATGCACCACCTCGGCGATCTCGGCGACGATGCGCTCGATGGTCTGGCGGTTGATGCCGTAGCTGTCCTCGCCCATGAGGGCCTCACCGGACAGCTTGAGCAGAATCCTCCGGAACGCGGGCTGGGCCATGGGCACCCCCTCAGGCAGCCGTGCCCTTGGCCGCCGCCGCCTGGGCCGCCACTTCGGCAGCGAAGTCGGTGGTCTTCTTCTCCAGACCCTCGCCCACCACGTAGAGCGTGAACCCGGCTACCGAGGCGCCGCGCGACTTCAGCAGCTGTTCGATGGTGACCTTGTCGTCCTTGACGAAAGGCTGGCCCATCAGCGTCACCTCCTTGAGGTACTTCTGCACGCTGCCCTCGACCATCTTGTCGGCTATCTCGGCCGGCTTGCCGGATTCGATGGCCTTGGCCTTTGCGATGTCGCGTTCTTTCTGGATCAGGTCGGCCGGCACCTGCTCGCGAGACAGGGCCACCGGCTTGGCGGCAGCGATGTGCATCGCGAGATCCTTGCCCAGGGTCTCGTCGCCTCCGGTCAGGTCCACGAGGACGCCGATCCTGGAGCCGCCATGGATGTACTGAAACACCCGGCCCTGGGCCTGCACGCGCACGAACCGGCGCAGGCTCATGTTCTCGCCGATGCGACCGACCAGTTCAGCCCGCACCGCATCCACAGTCTTGCCATCGAGCGGCATGGCGGACAGGGCGGGCACATCGGCCGGACTGCCGGTCGCGACCAGCGCCACCGCCTGACGGGCGAAGGCCAGGAAGTCGTCGTTCTTGGCCACGAAGTCGGTCTCGCAGTTGACCTCGAGGATCGCGGCGAGCTTCTGGTCGGGGCTGAGGTAGGTCGCGACGATGCCTTCGGCAGCCACTCGGCTGGAAGCCTTGGCTGCCTTGTTGCCGAGCTTGACGCGCAGGATCTCCTCTGCCTTGGCCATGTCGCCGCCGGCCTCGGTCAGCGCCTTCTTGCACTCCATCATGGGCGCATCGGTCTTCTCGCGCAGATCCTTGACCATGCTTGCGGTGATGTCCGCCATGTTCTCTCCTGAATGATTTCCGGAGTCCGGGCGGATCGCCCGGACACGCTGCCCGCCACCCGCCGGGGTGGCAGGTCCGAGAGGCGTTACTGCGCCGCCTGCTCCTCGGTGGTTTCGACCTCGACGAACTCGTCGGTGGTGATCTCGCGCACGACCTGGCTGCGGCCTTCGAGGATGGCGTCGGCCGCGCCGCGGGCATAAAGACGGATGGCTCGGCTGGAATCATCGTTGCCCGGGATGACGTAGGCCACGCCGTCGGGAGTGTGGTTGGTATCCACCACGGCGATGACGGGAATGCCCAGCTTGGCGGCTTCGGTGATGGCGATCTTGTGGTAGCCCACATCGATGACGAACAGGGCGTCGGGCAGGCCGTTGAGGTCCTTGATGCCGCCCAGGCTGCGCTCGAGCTTGGCCAGTTCACGCTGATACATCAGCGCTTCCTTCTTGGAGACCTTCTCCATGGACCCGTCCTGGACCATGGCGTCCATGTCGCGCAGCCGCTTGATCGATTGCTTGACCGTCTTGAAATTGCTCAGCATGCCGCCCAGCCAGCGGTGGTCGACGTAGGGACAACCGGCGCGGGTGGCCTCCTCGCGGACGATCTCGCGGGCCTGGCGCTTGGTGCCCACGAACATGATGGTGCCCTTGTTGGATGCCAGTTGGCGCAGGTGCTTCATGGCGTCCTGGTACATCACCATCGTCTTTTCGAGGTTGATGATGTGGATCTTGTTGCGATGACCGAAGATGTAGGGAGCCATCTTTGGGTTCCAGAACCGGGTCTGGTGGCCGAAATGAACGCCGGCCTCGAGCATCTGCCGCATGGTCACGGACATGGTGTTGCGCACTCCTGTGGTGAAGTTGAGCCTCCACCCGCCTGCGGCCAGCCCGTATGCGCCGGCGCGCCCTCCAGGCACCCCCCTTGCAGGGCGTGCCACTTCGACCAGGGCGGATGTGTGGATTTCCCGCTTCCTGGACATGTTGCGTACAGGTTGCGGGATAGCCCGCGAGTGTAGTACGCAATGGCCCTCCTGCTCAACCTCGCCGCGGGGCTGCCCGGCCGCACCTCGCAGACCCCGACCACCGGTAACCGCCCGACCAGGCAGGCGTGCGCCGGGCAGGCGCGGCAGCCGCACCCCCGGCTGTGCGGCGATCGTCAGACCAGACAGGCGAGCCCCTGCCGCAGCAGGGACGCGAGGGCGGCGGCGTGGAACAGGCCGAAGACGCCGAATCCTGCCACCAGACCACCCGCCACCAGACGCGCCACGGGCCGCCACCCGGCCGGAGACAGCCAGCGCAACACCAGCCCGGCTCCGACCACGTTGGGGAGCGTGCCCAGACCGAAGGCCAGCATCACCAGCGCGCCGCCGGCAGCGTGCCCTGCCAGCATGGCGGTGGCGAGCATGCTGTAGACCAGCCCGCAGGGCACCCAACCCCAAAGCACACCGGCACCCACGGCCCTGGGCCAGCTGTTCACGGGCAGGAAGCGGCCAAGCGCCGGGCTGATGCGCTTCCAAAGCCAGCGCCCCGGCACCTCGAGCCGGCCGATGAAGGACGACCAGCCGGCGAGATGCAGCCCGAGGCCGATCAACATGACGTTGGCGAGCAGGTAGAGGCCGAACTGCACCGGGAGGATGTCCTTCGCCAGCAATGCCGTGCCGGCCAGGGAACCGGCGAGCGCGCCAGCGACCGAGTAGCTCGCAAGCCGGCCGGCGGAGTACCCCAGCTGCAGCTTCCAGGCAGGCCAACTGCCCGACCCGGCGCGCGACAAGGCAGTCGCCAGCCCACCGCACATACCCGCGCAGTGCACCCCGCCCAACAGGCCGACCAGCACAGCGGCACCGGCGAGCTGGAGCAGCATCAGATCACCTTGGAATAGCTGGCGGTGCGCAGCTGCGTGCGCAGGTAGCGGTCGAACACCATGCACACCGCGCGGACGAGCATCCGTCCGCGATCGGTGACGCCAAGCCACTCGGTGTCGAGCTGCGCCAGCCCGTCGTCGATGAAGCCGCGCAGGTCCTCCAGCTCATCGGCGAAGTAACGCCTGAAATCGATGAGGTAGGCGATTTCGATGGCCTCGATGGAGACGCTTCCGTGGCACATCAGCGACTGGATGATGGTACGCCGCAACAGATCGTCGGCCGTGAGCTCGACGCCCCGCAGGACCGGCAACACGCCACGGTCCAGACGGTCGTAGTACTCGTCCAGACTGCGCACGTTCTGCACATAGGTGGGACCGATCGCGCCGATGGCCGTGATGCCGAGCGCAACGAGGTCCGCGTCGGCGTGGGTCGAGTAGCCCTGGAAGTTGCGGTGAAGCCGGCCCCGGCGCTGCGCCACCGCGAGCTCGTCGTCGGGCAGAGCGAAGTGGTCCATGCCAATGTAGACGTAGCCCGCCCCCTCCAGCCGGCGGATCGCCAGGGTGAGCATGCCGAGCTTGCCGTCCGGGGTCGGGAGATCCTGCTCGAGGATGCGCCGCTGCGGCTTGAACATATGCGGCAGGTGGGCATAGCTGTAGAGAGCGATCCGGTCGGGCCGCAGCCCGATCACCCGCTCGAGGGTGCGGTTGAAGCCGATCACGTTCTGCCTCGGCAGTCCGTAGATGAGGTCGAGGTTGACCGAACGGAAACCTGCCGCTCTGGCCTCCTCGACCACGGCGCGGGTCATCTCCTCGCTCTGGACGCGGTTGACCGCCTTCTGCACCACCTCGTCGAAGTCCTGCACGCCGATGCTGACGCGGTTCATGCCGAGCTCCGCGAGCAGCGTCATGGTGCCGGGGGCGACGCTGCGCGGATCCACCTCGATCGAGTACTCGCCCTCGGGATCGAGGCGGAAGTGCCGGCCGATGATGCCCATCAGCTCGCGCAACTCGTCGGGCTGCAGGAAGGTGGGTGTGCCGCCGCCCCAGTGAAGTTGGGCGAGACGGCGGTCCCCGTCGAGCGACTCCGACACCAACTCGGCCTCCCGCGCCAGATACCGCAGGTAGGTGGTCGCGCGCCCGTGATCCCGGGTCACGACCTTGTTGCAGGCGCAGTAGAAGCAGACCGTGTCGCAGAACGGGACGTGCACGTACATGGACAGGGGTCGCCCCATCCCGCCGAGCCCGCGCTTGCCGAGCCAGCGGGTGTAGACGCCCGCATCGAAAGCCTCGACGAAGCGGTCGGCGGTGGGGTAGGACGTGTACCTGGGTCCGGCGTAGCTGTGGCGACGCAGCACCTCGGGGTCGATCACCAGATGGCCTTGGGTTATCATCACTTAGGGGGAAATGCGGTAAGACACGTCGGAGTGATGATGCGAACGATACCCGGCGGCTCGATGATCCGGTTGACCTGGATCAAACGGGTGGGTTCGGTGGCATTCCAGCGACGATGAGGGGTGATGCGGTGAATACGTCCATACCGATCCAGCCGCTCAACCTCGAGCGCCTGCGGGTGGCCTGCTCGACGTGCGGCCTGAAGGAGTTGTGCCTGCCGGTGGGTCTCACCGGTCCGGAGCTCGAGCGGGTGGACGAATTGGTCCACGTCCGTCGCACCACGCGGAAGGGCCAGAGCATTTACCGCTCGGGTGAGTCTTTCGACGCCCTGTACGCGGTGCGCTCAGGTTTCTTCAAGACCACCGTACTGTCCGAGGACGGTCGCGATCAGGTCACCGGGTTCTACATGGGTGGCGAAATCATCGGTATGGACGGTATCAGTACCGACCGTCACACCTGCGATGCCGTGGCGCTGGAGGACAGTGAGGTCTGCGTCATTCCCTTCTCCCACCTGGAAGACCTCTCGCGCGAGGTTCCAGCGCTGCAGACGCACTTCCACAAGGTCATGAGCCGCGAGATCGTCCGCGACCACAGCGTGATGATGCTTCTCGGCAGCATGCGCGCCGAGGAGCGGCTGGCCGCCTTCCTGGTCAACCTGTCGCAGCGCTTCGTCTCGCGCGGCTACTCATCCTCGGAGTTCTACCTTCGCATGACGCGCGAGGAGATTGGCAGCTACCTCGGGCTCAAGCTGGAGACCGTCAGCCGGGTGTTCTCGAAGTTCCAGGAGCAGGGCCTGATCAGCGTGCAGCAGAAGCACGTGCGCATCATCGACATTCCGCGGTTGCGCCAGCTGTTTGGCCAGCGCCCCTGCTGACAGCGCCCCTCACGAGAAACGGGCGGGGCCCGGCGGCATGGCTGCCGGGCCCCGTCGTCCAGCCCGCCCCTTCCCGTCGGGAACGGGCGTTCAGGCGCAGGCTTCGATGTCCCGAACGCCTAGCCGCTTGAGGATCATGTCCAGCGGGCAGAAGCGGGTGAAACCGCTCTGGAACAGGTTCGCGCCCACGAAGGTGGTGAACCACAGCCAGTTCGCGTTCACGAACAGCGGGCTGCCCTCCATCCCCAGCGCCAGCGACGTCATGACGAAGAAACCCGCGACGATGCGTACGATGCGATTGACGGTCATGTGACGACTCCTTTCATGTGGCCGGGGGCATGTCCCCGATGGCCGCCAATCTACCCCCGGGCCGGCATGCGTGACGGTGACTTCGGTCACGCATGCCGGCGATAGATCGCCGCGTAGTAGAGCACCGGGATCACCACCAGGGTCAGCAGGGTCGATACGGCGATGCCGAACAGCAGCGAGATCGCCAACCCGTTGAAGATCGGATCGTCCAGGATGAACAGGGCGCCCAGCATGGCCGCCAGCCCGGTCAGGACGATGGGCTTGGCCCGCGCGGCCGCGGCGTGGATCACCGCGCGCTCCAGCGGCACGCCCTCGCCGACCTGCAGGTTCACGAAATCGACCAGCAGGATGGAGTTGCGCACGATGATGCCCGCCAGGGCGATCATCCCGATCATGGAGGTGGCGGTGAACTGCGCGCCCAGCAAGGCGTGGCCGGGCATGACACCGATGATGGTCAGGGGGATGGGCGCCATGATGATCAGCGGCACGAGGTAGGAGCCGAACTGAGCCACAACCAGCAGGTAGATGAGCACCAGACCGACCGCGTAGGCGAGACCCATGTCGCGGAAGGTCTCGTAGGTGATCTGCCACTCGCCGTCCCACTTGAGGCTGTAGCCGGCGTACTGGTTGACGGGCTGCGAGATGAAGGTCTCGCCCAGCACGCCGCCTTCCGGCAGGGGCTGACCGGCCACCCGGCTGCGGATGCCGAACATGCCGTACAACGGGCTGTCCACGCCCCCGCCCATGTCGCCCGTGACGTAGGTGACCGGCAGCAGGTCCTTGTGGTGGATGGTCTGCTCGCGCGTAGTCGGGATCACCTCGACCAGCTCCGACAGGGCCACCAGTTCACCGCTGCGCGACCGCACGGTGAGCTTGAGCAGTTCATCGAGCCGGTCCAGCCGCTCGGGCGGCAGGGTGATGCGCACGGGCACCTCGTATTTGGCGGCGCCGTCGTGCACCGGGGTGGCGTACTCGCCCGCCAGTCCCATGCGCATGGTTTCGACCACGTCCCTGGCCGCCACGCCGGCCACCGCCGCCTTGCCCTGCTGGATGCGCACCACCAGCTTCGGGGCGTTGTCATCGACGGTGTCATCGACGTCGACGATGTCCGGTGTGGCGGCAAAGGCCGCGCGGACACGCTTGGCCACGGCGAGCTGTCCGGCCGGGTCGGGACCGTAGACCTCCGCCACGATCGGCGCCAGCACCGGCGGCCCGGGCGGCACCTCCACCACCTTGACCTCGGCACCGTGGGCCTGCGCGATCTTCTGCAATGCCGGGCGCACCGCCAGCGCGATCTCGTGGGACTTGCGCTCGCGCGCATGCTTGTCCACCAGATTGACCTGGATGTCGCCGAGTTCGGCGGACTCGCGCAGGTAGTACTGCCGCACCAGACCGTTGAAGTTGATCGGGCTCGCCACGCCTGCATAGGCCTGGTAGTGCGTGACCTCGGGCACCCGGGCGATCTCGGCCGACAGGTCGCGCAGCACGGCGGCGGTGCGTTCCACCGGTGTGCCCGCCGGCATGTCGACCACCACCTGGAACTCCGACTTGTTGTCGAAAGGCAGCATCTTCAGGACCACCAGCTGCACCACCGCCAGACCGACCGAGAGCAGGATGGCGAGCACGACGCCGGCCAGCAGCTTGAGCCGGTTGCGCCGGCCGCGCTCACGGCCGAGCAGCGGGCTCATCCGGGCGAAAAGGCGGTCCAGACGCCCCTCGCCCGACTCCGCATGATGCGGTGCCTGCGCCGGCAACAGCTTGAGCGCCAGCCACGGGGTGATGACGAAGGCGATGGCGAGCGAGATCGCCATGCCCATGCTCGCGTTGATCGGGATCGGCCCCATGTACGGCCCCATGAGCCCGGAGACGAAGGCCATGGGCAGCAGCGCGGCGATCACGGTGAACGTCGCCAGGATGGTCGGACCGCCGACCTCGTCGACTGCGGCCGGGATGATCTCGGCCAGCGGCAGGGACGACAGCGCACGGCGACGGTGGATGTTCTCCACCACGACGATGGCGTCGTCGACCAGTATGCCGATGGAGAAGATGAGCGCGAACAGCGATACCCGGTTCAGCGTGAAGCCCCAGGCCCAGGAGGCGAACAGCGTCGCCGCCAGGGTCAGCAGCACCGCGATGCCGACGATGCCGGCCTCGCGTCGCCCCAGGGTGAACCAGACCAGCGCGACCACCGACAGCGTGGCAAACGCCAGCTTCTGGATCAGCTTCATCGCCTTGTCGTTGGCCGTCTCGCCGTAGTCGCGCGTCACCGCCACCTGCACGCCGGCCGGCACGATCTGGTCGCGCAGGGCCTCGGCGCGTGCGATCACCTGCTCCGCCACGTCCACCGCATTGGTACCCGGCTTCTTGGTGATGGCGATGGTGACCGCCGGGTGCTCGCCGCCGCCCTTCCCGCCCTCGCCCAGTGCCGCCTTGCCCAGGCCGTGCCAGACGTAGGCGGACGGCAGGTCCGGCCCCTCCTCGACACGCGCGACGTCGGTGATGAACACCGGCCGCCCCTCGTGGACGCCGACCACGAGTTGCCGGACGTCGGCCGCGCCGGACAGAAAGGTGCCGGTCTGGACGATCACCTCGCGGTTGTCCTTCACCAGTGCGCCGGCGGGCGCCGAAGCATTCGCCAGCTGCAGCGCCGCCCGGACATCCTGCGCGGTGACGCGGTAGGCGTTCAACCGTTCCGCTTCCATCAGCACCCGCACCACGTTGCCGGGCCCGCCCAGGGTGCGCACATCCCGCGTGCCCGGGACCCGCTTGAGCTCGACCTCGAGGGAATGCGCCACGCGCTCCAGTTCGAAGGCGCCGCGCTCCTGATCGTCGGTCCACAGGGTGAGCGTGACGATGGGCACGTCGTCGATGCCCTTGGGCTTGACCACCGGCTGTCCCACACCAAGACCCGGCGAGAGCCAGTCCTTGTGCGACTCCAGCGTGTCGTACAGCCGCACCAGCGCCTGGGTCGGGTCCTCGCCCACCTCGTACTGGACGGTGAGCACGGCCATGCCGGGCCGCGACACCGAATAGACGTGCTCCACGCCCGCGATGCGCGAAAGCACCTGCTCGGCCGGCGTGGCCACGAGGCTCTCCACGTCGCGGGCGGACGCCCCCGGGAAGGGAACGAACACGTTCGCCATGGTGACGTCGATCTGCGGCTCCTCCTCGCGCGGGGTCACCATGACGGCAAACAGCCCCAGCAGCAGCGCCACCAGCGCGATCAGGGGCGTGAGCTGGGAGGCGAGGAAGAAGCGTGCGATGCGACCGGAAATTCCCATGGGTGTCGAGGCTCTGGAGTGTCGGGACGTGGAGCGTCGCGGATCAGGTGTCCGCGTCCTTCAGCTTGCGGATGCCGAGGCTGTGCAGGACCAGCTTCTCGTACACGGGCTCGGAGGTGCCCTTCTTCATCTTGCGGATGAAGTACTTCTCGAAGGCGATCTTGGCCAGGTGGACCCACCTGCCCTCGGAGAACCAGTTGACGTTGCGCGGCGGAATCTGGGGCAGTGCGACGAAGGCCACGCCGGTGTCGCCGAAGTCGGCCAGACACAGGGCGTTCCACGTCGCCTTCTCGGAGGGTTCGCGCCCATCCAGTTCGGCGCGGATGTTCTGCGCCGTGGCGGTGACCATCGACTCGATCATGTATCCGGTCTTGGGCGCGCCGGTCGGTACCGGTGTCTGCTCCACCGGCGGAATGGCGACGCATACGCCGACCGAGTAGATGTTGCGGTACCTGGGGTTGCGCTGATGCTCGTCGATGAGCACGAAACCGCGCGGGTTGACCAGCCCCTCAATGCCGATCACCGCATCCACGCCCTTGAACGCGGGCAGCATCATCGAGTACGAGAACGGCAGCACGTGCTGCTTCTTCTCGTTGCCGGCCTCGTCGTGCTCGGTGACGTGCATCCTGCCGTCCTCGATCTTCGTGGTCTTCGCGTTGCAGATCCACTTGATGTGGCGCTCGCGCATGGCCGACTCGAGCAGGGTCTTGGAGTCGCCGACACCACCGAGGCCGAGATGGCCGATGTAGGGCTCGGCCGTCACGTAGGTCATGGGCACGCGGTCACGGATGCGACGACGACGCAGGTCGGTCTCCATGATGAAGGCAAACTCGTAGGCCGGTCCGTAACAGGACGCGCCCTGCACCGCGCCCACGACGATGGGGCCGGGGTCCTTGACGAAGCGGTCCCAGGCCTGCCCGGCGCGCACGGCGTGATCCACGTGACACACGGACTGGGTGAAGCCCTCCGGGCCTAGACCCTCGATCTCCTCGAAGGCCAGACGGGGACC
>JBILUV010000144.1:0-8950 GCA_044370825.1 Burkholderiales bacterium
GAAGTCGTAGTCCAGCAGGGTGCCGTCCCCGAGCTCGACCTGATTGCGCTCGGGATGCACCCGCTTGGCGCCGGCCGCGGTGAAGCCGATGCCCTTCTTGCCCAGGTAGTCGGCGACCGGGAACTCGATGTCGTCGCGCTTGCGCCAGTTGACCGCCACCCAGGGGTTGGAAGGCACGAAATGAAACGTCGGCGCGTTCGACACGACCGTGACGCGGTCGCCTGGCCGCGCCAGTTCCTGCATCTCGTAAGCCATGGGCATGCCGCCGATGCCCGCGCCGATGATCACGATGTGAGCCATGTCCGTTCCCCTCCTGGTTGTCGTCGCGAAACGAAACGCACCGCCGTCTCAGCGGCCCAGCGTCATCCCCGCCTTCACGGGTTCCAGCGCCACCTTCTCTCCTGGCCGCAGGCCGGCCAGCACCTCGATCAGGCCCTCGCCGGCCGCCTCGCCGAGGCGCACCTGCCGCAGGGATACGTCCCCCTTCTCACCGACCACGTAGGCGCCGGTCACCTCGCTGCGGCGCAGGACCGCCGAGACCGGCATCACCAGCTTGCGGCTGCGGCCCACGGTGAAGTGGACCCGCGCATAGACCCCGGGATAGACGTCGCGCAGATCGGCCGGGAGATCGACGCGCACCCGCGTCGCGTACGTGCGTGCATCGGAGGACGGGAGCACGGTGATGGCCTTGCCGGTGACCCAGCGATTGAGCGACGGGATCTCGACCATGGCGCGGGGGCTGGCCTTCACATCGGCCACCTTGAACTGGGGCACCGTGGCCAGGGCGCGCAACTCGCCGGGATCGAACCCGGTCATGAGCGGCTTGCCGGGCGCCGCCATCTCGCCCAGCTCGACGTGGCGCGCCGACACCACACCGCTGTAGGGCGCGACCACCGTGGTGTAGCTGCGCGTGGTGGCGGCCTGCCCCGCGCCGGCGCGAGCGCTCTGCAGCTGGGCCTCCGCCACCCGCATTGCGGCGGTGGCGCGATCCAGGGCGGCCTGACTCACGAACTTCTGGCGCGCGAGGTCGCGGGTACGCTCGAGCTCGACCCGCGCGTTGTCGTAGGCCGCCTGCGCCTGGGCCACCTGGGCCTCGCTGCCGGCCACGACCTGCTGCGCCTCGGTCTGGTCGATCCGCACCAGCAGCTGGCCCTTCTGCACGTAGTCGCCGACGTCGTACTTGAGCTCGACGATCCGGCCCGTCACCTGGGCCGACACCGTGGACTGGCGCGTGGCCTCGACCACTGCTTCCGCGGCGTAGGTGAGGTCCACCTCGCGATACTGGACACTGCCCGTGGCGAGGGACTCGGCGGCCAGTGCACGGCCCGTCGCGAGCGCGAGGGCTGTACCGATGGTGAGGAGGATGCGGCGGCGCGCAGGCGCCTGGACTCGGGTGCTCATGATGCTTCTCCGGACATGCCTTCTCGATGCGGCATTGTCCGCAGACACCCGGAGGAACACTGTGACCGCGGTCACAGTGGCATTGGAAAAAGGGGGTCGTCCCGGCGGATGGACTGCCGTGCGCCCCCTCAGGGGCGCACGCCGACCCGGGTCGAAGCGCTCAGCCGCAGCAGGCGTTCGGATCGTCGCGCTTCGGGCAGCCGGGCGGTCGCGCCGTCGGGTCCTCGATGGGACAGCGGTTGATGTCCGCCGCCGTGCGCTGGAAGAAGCAGGTCAGCGCGCTCGAGCAGGACGCTACCGCCCAGAAACAGAAGAAGCCGGCCGAGTAGATGGCCGTCCGGCCGGCCGTGAGCGGCTCCCCGAACAGGGACAGCTCGGTGGGATCGAACAGGGTGAAGAACACCGCCTCCGCGGCCCCGGCCACGATGAACCCCGGCCAGAGGATGTGGATCAGCTTCTGCATGTTCATGTCCCGCCCCCCTCTCAGTGCGCCTGACTGGTGAGGACGGCGGCGCCCTCACCATCACCGGCCCAGCTGCCCGTCAGCCGCCACGCGCCGTCGGGATCCTCGAGCAGCAGCTTCCATCGCCCACTCAACGGGGCCGCCAGCGTACCTTCGTACCAGCCGCCCGCGGAACGCTCCAGCGTGATCTTCTGGTCGAGATCCGCCACGGTCGCGTGGGCCAGCCGCAGCACCAGACGCGGCGCCTCGACCTCGCCGTCGAGCACGATGCGCGCGCGAAGCCCGTCGGCGCCGACCTGCAACTGGCCGGCCAGGCCGAGTGCCGCGGCATGGCGCTCCTTTTCCAGGGTCTGGTTGATGGCCAGTCCGCGCTTGTAGTAGTCATCCGCCACCAGCGCATCCTGGTGCGTGACGGCAATCCACAGCGTGATTGCACCGGCCACCACGGCCGCCACCGGCCCCGCCATGAGAATCCAGGGCCAGGGCTCGCGGTACCAGGGCATGCCTTGGGTGGGCGACAGCAATCGGGTCGTCATGGGATCCTTCTCCTCGGTCATGGGCGCGGCATGTCCGGCCCCGTGGGCAACGTCTCGTCGGATGACACAGTTCGCTTCATGTCGCCTCAGGGAACGATGAACTTCGCCTGCTCCTCCACCACGATCGGCGCGGCGCCGGGCACACCGGCCTGCGCTGCCTCGACGCGGAACAGGATGGGCATCGACGCGCCGCGCTCGGCACCGGCCGGGCGGGCCCGCACGCGAACCGGCACCATGCGCGAGGTGGCCCCGCGCAGCTGGACGGGATTCTCGCGGCTCTCCACGCGGATATCCGGCAGACCGGTCACGGAGATACGGAACTGCCGCACCGTTTCGTCGGTGTTCATGAGCTGCAGGCGGTAGACGTTCTCCACCATGCCGTCCCCGGCATCGGCGGACATCGGCACGCGATCGCGGATGACATCGACCTTGACCGGCACGCGCTGCGCCAGCGTGAGCAGCGCCGCCATCGTGACCATGGCCAGGATGCCGGTGTAGATGAGCACCCGCGGGCGGAACACGCGCCTGAGCGTGGCGGCACTGTCGAGGTGCTCCTTGACGGAGCGCTCGGTGGCATACCGGATGAGGCCGCGCGGGTAGCCCATCTTGTCCATCACCTGGTTGCAGCCGTCGATGCAGGCGGCGCAGCCGATGCACTCGTATTGCAGGCCGTTGCGGATGTCGATGCCGGTGGGACACACCTGCACGCAGATACCGCAATCGACACACGAACCGAGGCCGGCCTTAGCCGGAACGGCCGAACGCGACCGCGCCCCGCGCGGCTCGCCACGCTCGCGGTCGTAGGTGATCACCAGGGTGTCCGGATCGAACATCACCCCCTGGAAGCGGGCGTAGGGGCACATGTACTTGCAGACCTGCTCGCGCATCCAGCCGGCGTTGCCATAGGTGGCGAAGCCGTAGAACAGCATCCAGAAGGTTTCCCAGGGTCCGGTGCCGAAGCTCAGCACGTCATCGAACAGGGTGCGGATGGGCGTGAAGTAGCCGACGAAGGTGAAGCCGGTCCAGAGGGCCAGAACGATCCACAGGCCGTGCTTCAACGCCTTCCTGCCCACCTTCCCGGCGTTCGCCGGCCCCTTGTCGAGCTTCATGCGCGCCATGCGGTCGCCCTCGACCAGACGCTCGATCCAGAGGAACAGTTCGGTGTAGACCGTCTGCGGACAGGCATAGCCGCACCACAGCCGCCCCGCGACGGTGGTGAACAGGAACAGCGAATAGGCGGAGAGAATGAGCAGGACGGTGAGGTAGACGATGTCCTGCGGCCAGAACACCAGGCCGAAGATGTAGAACTTGCGCGCCGCGAGGTCGAACAAAACCGCCTGTCGGCCATTCCAGGGCAGCCAGGCCAGCCCATAGAACAGCAGCTGGGTAAGGATGACGAAGCCCCAGCGCGCGGTGGCGAAGTGGCCGGTCACCGCGCGCGGGTAGATCTTCTTGCGTACCTCGTAGAGGGACTGATCTTCCTCGGTGCCGGGCTTCACCGGCGGCATGACGCTCTTGACCTGCATGTCCTTGGAACCTCGGTTCTCACCAGCGCCTCGGGTCTGCCGGACGCGCACCCCGCGCACCCTCACATGACCGCGCTCGGGCCCGCGGCGCAGCGGCGTTGCGCCGCGCCACGGATTCACGACCTCATTTGCCGGTGCCGCCCTCCGCCCCGACGTTGGACAGGCCCCAGACATAAGCCGCCAGGAGATGCACCTTGGCCTCGCCGAGGAATTCCTCGTGGGCCGGCATGCGCCCGTTGCGGCCCTTGTTGATCGTCTCGACGATGACCGACTCGCCACCGCCGTAGAGCCAGACGCCGTCGGTGAGGTCAGGGGCGCCCATCATCGGGTTGCCCTTGCCCTCGGCACCGTGACAGGCGGCGCAGTTCTGCGCGAACTTCTCGCGGCCGCGATCGGCGCGCAGCGCATCGTGGCTCTGGCCGGACAGGGACATCACGTAGTGGGCGACGTCCTTGGTCCCGTCCTCGCCGAGCGCGGCACCGAGCGCCGGCATGATGCCGGCACGCCCCTCGAGGATGGAGGTCTTGATGGCTGCGGGCTCACCGCCGTAGAGCCAGTCGCGGTCCGTCAGGTTGGGAAACCCCTTGCTGCCGCGCGCATCCGACGCATGACACTGGGCACAGTAATTCAGGTAGAGGCGCTGCCCCATCTCCCGGGCCTCGCCATCGGCTGCAACCTTCTCGATGTCCATCCCCAGGTACTTGTCGAACACCGGACCGAATCTCGCCTGGGCCCGTGCCTGTTCTCCGTCGTACTGACCGGTGGAAGACCAGCCGAACACGCCCTTGAAGTTACCCAGTCCCGGATACAGGGCCAGGTAGACGGCCGCGAACACCAGGGTGATGTAGAACAGCCACATCCACCATTTCGGCAGCGGGTTGTTGTACTCCTCCAGGTCGCCATCCCAGACGTGGCCCATGGTCTCGACCTTGGACCCGGGGACGCGCTTGGTGGACAGTGCCCTGAGGAAGACGCCGCATCCGATTATGCTCGCCACCGAGATAACGATGACGTAGACGCTCCAGAACTCGCTCGTGAAATCACTCATGGATCACTCCTCTCATTGCCCGCGGGGGCGCCTGCTCGGTGCCGCGCGTTCGTCGTCGTCGTCCATTGCCAGAAGGGCATCCTGCTCGAAGCGTCCCTTGCGCGACGGGCCGAAGGCCCACCAGACGATGCCCAGGAAGACCGCGAACTGCAGCACGGTCATGAGGGAGTGAAGGTCAGCCGCCGTGATTTCCATGTTCACCTCACATTCCTCAGAGCGGTGCCGAGGCCCTGGAGATAGGCCACCAGGGCATCCATTTCGGTCTTGCCGGAGAGTTCCTGCTTCGCCGCCGCGATCTGCTCGTCGGTGTAGGGCGCACCCAGCGTGCGGAGCACGCGCATCTTGTCCTCGATGCTGGCGGCGTCCGCCGGCGCCTCGTTCAGCCACGGGTAGGCTGGCATGTTCGACTCTGGCACGACGTCACGCGGGTTGTTCAGGTGAAGAACGTGCCATTCATCGCTGTAACGTCCGCCCACGCGATGAAGATCCGGTCCGGTACGCTTGCTGCCCCACTGGAACGGACGGTCGTAGACGTACTCGCCGGCAACCGAATAGTGGCCATAGCGTTCGGTCTCTGCCCGAAACGGCCGCACCATCTGCGAGTGGCAGTTGTAGCAACCCTCCCGGATATAGACGTCGCGACCGGTCAGGCGCAACGGCGAGTAGGGCTCCACACCCTTGACCGGCTCCGTCGTGGACTTCTGGAAGAACAGCGGGACGATCTCCACCAGCCCGCCGATGCTCACCGTGAGCACGACCAGCACGATCATCCACGAGATGTTCTTTTCTATCGTTTCGTGTTTGAAGCTCATGTGCGTGTCCTTTCTCAGTGCGCCGGCTGGGCCGCGAGGATGGGCGCGTCCACCGCCTTGGACCCGACTACCGTCTTCCAGACGTTCCAGGCCATGATCAGCATGCCGCTGAAATACATGGCGCCTCCCAGCAGCCGGATGGCGTAGAAGGGATAGGTCGCCTTGACGCTCTCGACGAAGGAGTAGGTCAGGGTCCCATCAGGATTGACTGCTCGCCACATCAGCCCCTGCATCACGCCAGCGATCCACATCGCGGCGATGTAGAGCACCACGCCGATGGTCGCGATCCAGAAGTGCAGCGTGATGAGGCGCACGCTGTACATCTCCACGCGACCGAACAGGCGCGGGATGATGTAGTAGAGGCTGCCGATGGAGATCATCGCCACCCAGCCCAGCGCGCCGGAGTGCACGTGGCCGATGGTCCAGTCCGTGTAGTGCGACAGAGAATTCACGGTCTTGATGGACATCATCGGACCCTCGAAGGTCGACATGCCGTAGAACGAAAGCGAGGTGATGAGGAACTTGAGGATGGGGTCAGTGCGCAGTTTGTGCCACGCGCCCGAGAGCGTCATGATCCCGTTGATCATCCCGCCCCAGGACGGCGCCAACAGAATCAGGGAGAACACCATGCCCAGCGACTGGGTCCAGTCCGGCAGCGCGGTGTAGTGCAGGTGGTGGGGACCGGCCCACATGTAGGTGAAGATCAGCGCCCAGAAGTGCACCACCGACAGGCGGTAGGAGAACACCGGTCGTCCGGCCTGCTTGGGCACGAAGTAGTACATCATCCCGAGGAAGCCCGCGGTCAGGAAGAAGCCCACGGCATTGTGGCCGTACCACCACTGAACCATGGCGTCCTGAACCCCCGCATAGGCGGAGTAGGACTTCCACAGAGACACGGGAAGTGCGGCGCTGTTGACGATGTGCAGCAGTGCCACCGTGAGGATGAAGCCGCCGAAGAACCAGTTGGCCACGTAGATGTGGGCCACCTTGCGCTTGACGATGGTGCCGAAGAACACGATCGCGTACGCCACCCAGACCACTGCGATGAGCAGGTCGATAGGCCATTCGAGCTCCGCGTATTCCTTCGAGGTGGTGATACCCAGTGGCAGCGTCACCGCGGCCAGCACGATGACCACTTGCCAGCCCCAGAAAGTGAACGCCGCGAGCCTGTCCGAGAACAGGCGCGTGTGACAGGTGCGCTGGACCGCGTAATAGGAAGTGGCAAACAGGGCGCTGCCACCGAATGCGAAGATCACCGCATTGGTATGCAACGGCCGGAGGCGGCCATACGACAACCAGGGGATTCCGAAAGTGAGGTCAGGCCACAACAATTGCGCTGCGATCACCACGCCGACGAGCATCCCGACGATGCCCCACACCAGCGTCATGATTGCGAACTGTCGGACCACCTTGTAGTTGTAGGTTGCCTGCTGTTGCATGTCCGCTCCCTGTCCCAGAACACATCAAGAGGTGCGCCCAGACGGCGCACACCAACACGATCCAGGGGCGATTATTGCGGCGCACCGTAAACACTCGTTGATGCAGATCAACTGGGCAGCAGGCACCCGGCCGGAGAGGACGCGGACCGCGTATCCGGCCGATTGACCTCGAGGTGCAGCTGTCCTGGACAGACCTCCGACCCTTTGCATTGGTACACACATATCTCCAACCAGACGGTCCGGACAGCACTGTCTGGACGGCAGCGGGGGACGATACGACGCGGGGCGCAGCCCACGCGTTCAGGGGGTCGGGCGATCCGGGGAACGCCGGGGAGGAGCGGAAACCGCATCGCCCCGTCGAGGTGAATCGTCGTCGAGCAGGATGCGGTGGGCCGGCCCCTCGAGGTCGTCAAACTGCCCGCTGCGAAGCGTCCACCAGAACACCGCTCCGAACAGGAAGACCAGCACCAGGGAAAGCGGCACGAGCAGATAGAGGATGTCCATGGGCGCCGGATCAGGCGCCGACCGGCGCCGGGCGCCATGCCCGGCCGGACGCCGGCGTCGGCAGGACGGCTCGCAACCTCAGGGCGTTGAACACCACCAGCACGGAACTCGTGGCCATGCCCAGCCCGGCGGCCCATGGCGTTACGAAACCCAGGGCCGCGAGGGGCACCGCCAGGATGTTGTAGGCGAAGGCCCAGGACAGGTTCTGGCGCACGATGAGCATCGTGCGCGCCGCATGGGCAAATGCAGCTGGCACGGCGCCCAGTCGCTCGCCCGTCAGCACGAGATCGGCCGCCTGTTGCGCCAGCACCGCCCCGCCGGCCATGGCCACCGACACGTCGGCCTGGGCAATCACCGGGGCGTCGTTGACCCCGTCGCCGACCATGCACACGACCGCCCCGCCCGCCTGGAGCCCGGCCACGAGGCGGTTTTTGTCCTCGGGCGTGCAGGCCGCATGCCATTGCGTGATGCCGCATTGCCGGGCAACGGCGGCAACGGCCTCTGGCCGGTCACCACTGGCAAGAATCACGGTCCATCCGATGTCGCGGAAGGCTTGCACCGTGTCCGCCGCATCCGCGCGCAACTGATCTCCGAGCTCGAACCTCGCCAGCACGCCGTCCGCATCGGCCAGCCACACCTCGGTGGAACTGCCCGTTCCCGGCAGATCAGGAACCGCGACGCCGGCCTGTTCGAGATAGCGGCGGCTGCCCAGCCGATACCACACGTCGCCGACAGCCGCCTCGACACCGGCCCCGGGGTGGTGGCGCAGGCCGGTCGCATCCGGGGCGCGTTCGACCGCGGCGCGCAGGGCGCGCGCCACTGGATGGTCGGTGCCCCCCGCCAGGGCCGCCGCGATGCCGGAGACGTCCTCGCGCGTGCGCGCACCGAACGGCGCCACGCCGATGACCCGGAACACACCGGCGGTCAGTGTGCCGGTCTTGTCGAGCACGACGTGGGTGACGCGTGCTGCGGTCTCGATGGCGCGGCTGCGCGTGACCACCAGCCCCATGCGCGCCAGGGCTCCGATGGCCACGGTGAGCGCGGCCGGCATGGCCAGCGACAAGGCACAGGGACAGGTGACCACGAGTACCGCCACCGCCACCACCAGTGCGCGGTCGGGATCGACCGACCACCAGAAACCTGCGGCGACGAGCGCCACCAGAAGCACGGCGGCGACGAAGGTGCCGGCATAACGATCAGCCAGTTGCATGAGGCGCGGAC
>JBILUV010000160.1:0-8212 GCA_044370825.1 Burkholderiales bacterium
GGGCATGGCGGACAGCACCAGCTGCCCGGCCTGCCCCTCGACCAGATCACGCACGTCGCGCTCGTCGACCTGCAGCACGACACGGTAGTCCTCGAGCGGCGCCACCTCGAACAACACCTCGCCGCGCTGCACCGGCGCGCCGAGCTTCTGCGACAGATCGCCGCTCACCACCACACCGTCGAAGGGCGACCTGACCTCGGTGCGGGCGAGCTTTTCCTCCACCACCTGAAGCTCGGCCTCGGCCTGATCGATCTGCGATCCGATCACCCGGATCTGGGCGCGATCGTGGTTGGCCAGTGCCTCGCGGTGCTGCTTGACCAGTTGTTCGCGCCGGCTTGACACCTTCAGGCGCTCGAGCTGCAGGTCGCGATCGTCGAGGCGCGCCACCACCGCGCCCTGCTTCACCAGATCACCCGGCCGGGCGGTGGCCTCCCGGATGTAGCCCTCGAAGGGGGCGGCCAGGGCGCGCTGCACCGCGCCCTCGATGGTCGTGGTCGCGGACACGAGGTAGGCGCCGGTCGCGATGGCGAAGAAGACCACCACAAGCGCAGCCACGCCCGCCGCCGCCTTCCACACCAGGTGGCCCGGTCCGAAGAAACGGATCCAGAGGGACCGCAGCGCCTCCCGTGAACGCGCCACGGGCCCGTGATCAGCCGCCTGCTGCACCGCCACCAGCGGCCCGAGCAGCGCCGCCAGCGCCTCGACCATCTCGCGACTGGCTGCGTCGAAGGGGCGTTCACGCTCAAAGCACAGGGCCCCCACGGGCTCGCCCGATCGCATCAGCGGCACGCTCAGGATGCCGCCCGCGCCCTGGGACTGGGCCAGCTGTTCGTGCGCCCTGCGCACATGGGCGTCGTCGTCCTTCTGCGCAGGCCAGTCGAGCACCGCCTTCTGGTCCAGCGCCTCCTCCATGGCCGCCTCGATGTGGCGGGCCAGTTCGGCGTTCTTCTCGAAACTGACGGTATGGGAAAGGGCCTTGATGCGCAGGCGGCGTCCGCTGCCGACCGCCAGCGCCACGCGGTCGCAGCCGAGCAGGGTGCCGAGTTCTGTCACCGTGGCCGTGGCCGCCGGCACGAAGCCGACGTGCTCGAGACTGGCACTGAACAGGTCGAACACCTGGCGCAGGCGATGTGCCGTCTCTGCGTCACGGGTGTTGAGATTCCGACGCAGGAGCGCCTCGAGCCACCCGGCACCCCAAGACAGGTCGCGCGCCAGCGTCTGCAGTTCGCGCTCCTCGCACGGGTCGGTCTCCAGCGCCACTGCCCCCAGGACCTGTCCCTCGAGCATGATGGGTTGCGCAACCTGCAGGCGGCTGTCTCCGTCTGCCGGGCTGACGACCACCAGAGCGCGCTGCTCCAGCGCCCGCTCCACGGCCTCCGCCAGGCGGGTCCGGTCGCGCTTGCCGTCAGGCCATGCCGCCGCTGGCAGGAAGGCTTTCCCGTCGACCCCGGCCAGCACCACGATGCCGTCGGTTGCCCCGGCGCGGACGCAGGTCACTGCGAGCCAGCCGTGACAGAAGGCCTCGACGCTGGTCGCGCCCAGGAAGCGCTCCCAGGCGTCCTCCTCGGCGACGCTGCGCAGCAAAGCCGCGTCTGCCACCTGGAGGTGGGGACGGGCATCGGGAGTTCCGGCGGTCGCGGCATTCATGGGAGTTCTCTCATTCCCCTGAATGACGGCGCCATGCGGCCAGGCTTTAGCCCTGATGTTGAATCAGGAAGAGGGATTTTGCCAGGGCACGCCTCGCATGGCCTGTGCGCGCGGCAAACGATGCAGGCGGCAAGATGTCCGGCTATCTCATCGCCTCCCCTGTCGCGCCAGTCAGCAGGAGGTATTCTGCCTTGCCAGGAAGACGGCCGGCTCCTGGGCCGGCGTCACGCCTTCCGGCACCATCCTCTGCATGGGTCTGGGCCGCTGTTGCGTCAACGGACCGGAGCGGGGAGTGCCGGCAGTGCGGCAGCTCGCGCCGTGCTGCGGCACTCCGTCCGCCCGCCTGCCGCCGCTCAGCGGCGGCGGCGCCTGGCGGTCAGTCCGATCAGCGCCAGCCCTCCAAAGGTCAGCGCCCAGGTGCCCGGCTCCGGGACGAAGCTGGCATAGGGCACATAGGAGTCGGTGAACAGCGTATCGGCCGGATTTCCGGTGCTGAAACCGAAGGTGGCGGTGTTGAAGGAGGAGGCACTGCCGAGATCGGAGGCCCGGGTTACCAGTGCGCCCACCAGGTAGAAGGTATCGCCGTAGGTGAAATCGAAGGTCCCGGTGTGGGTGCGGTTGATCACTCCGGCCCCGTCGACGTGAGTCGCGGCGACGTCGATGGGCCTCAGGTATCCCGCCATGGCACCATTGAGGACATTCAGGGCGAAGGTGCTCGGGTTGCTGCGGTCGATTGCGTCGAACTGAGCCTGGGACAGCTTGAACAGGGTGTAGGCAATCGAGGCGGAAGGATCGGTCTGCAGTGTGCTGCCGCTGATGGTGACGCTCACCGACGCCGTTCCCGGCCCCGGGAGACCGGTCGGCGGAAGAGGCACAAAACCGTCGTACCACACGGAAACGCCGACCGCGGTGGCCCCGGTGCTGCCGGGAACGTTCGCGAGCGCCTCGGCCCGGTTCACGCCCGGGGAGGTCACGGCCCGGGCATTGAGCCCACCTGCGAGAAATGCCGAAGTGACCTCGTCCGCGGCAAGGTCGGAGAAGTCCCAGTGATCGACCGTCAGGGCCGATGTCGACGGATTGAACAGCACGCCGTCGGCATCGGAGAAGGCCGCCGAGGCCACACCATAGGTGGGCGGCGGCGCGCCGGGCGGCACGGGATCAGCGGCAGAAGCGACGCCTGGCAGCACCAGCGATGCGGCCAGGGCGGCGATGAGAATTCGGTATTTCATGAGCATGCCCCCCGACGGTTGACGGGAGCCATTGAACGCAAGAGTCGCACCGAGGGAAGAAAAAAATCCCCCGGCGTCATGGGGTTACTGCATCGGCATCACTTCTTGTCCTCCACCGGCGCCCCCGCCTCGCCGGACCAGGTGTAGCTCAGCAGCTTGCCGGCGGCGTTGAACTTCACCTGCAGGAGCTTGAAGCGCGTGTCGGAACCCGACGGCAGCTTCGCCGAACCGTGGTAGTAGGTCCACTGATCGTTGCGCGAACCGTCGGCCTCCAGCACCAGCCCGCGTCCGGCGGGTGCCCCCAGCCACTCTTCCACTTCGGCACGCGTGGTCTCGCCCTGCTTCGCCCGGGCCGCGAACTCCCCGTAAGCGAAATCACGGCCCACCTGGGCGGTGGCACAGCCAGCCACCAGTGCCGCCACCCCCGCGACCATCACCACCGACCGCACACCGGACCAAAGTCTGTTGCTCATCTTCATGCCTCCGTGCCTGTTGAAAGAGCCCCGCGCGACATCACTGCCCGCACAGTGCACGCCCGTGACGGGCCACTGGCGTCAGGCCGTGCCGCCCGCGCGGGCCGAGAACTCGTCGAAAGCGTGCACTGCCTCGGCCGCGTACATGAGCGAGGGGCCCCCACCCATGTACACCGCCACCGCCAGCGCTTCCATGACCTGCTCGCGGCTCGCCTGCAGACGCACCAGCGCCTTGGCGTGGAAGCCGATGCAGCCATCGCAGTGACCGGCGACCCCGATGGCGAGCGCCATCAATTCCTTGTGCAATTCGCTGAGCGCCCCGGGCGCCATGGCCCCGCGCGCCATGGCGGTGAAGCCCGCCAGGGCATCCGGAGCCGCTTTGCGCAGTTCGAGGATGCCTCGGTTGATGGACTCGGTGACAGCGACATAGGACTTGTCCATTCAGACCTCCGTACGGAAATCCGGTGATCATGGCCTGCACGGCCGAAGCGGCCTTGACCCCGATCAACGTCGCAGCCGTTGCGGCGGATGCGCCCGCAGCCTCACCCCATGATGTAGTGCTCCAATTGCTCGATGATGAACTGCTGCTCGGCGATGGTGTGCTTGACCACGTCACCGATGGAGACGACGCCGGTCACCCGGTCGCCCTCGAGCACCGGCAGATGGCGGCAGCGCTTGTCCGTCATCAGCGCCATGCACTCGTCGATCGTGGTGGCGGGCGTCACGCACACCACCCGCGGCGTCATGATGTCCCGCACCGGCGTGTCCTTCGACGCCTTGCCCAGAAGGATGATCTTCCGCGCGTAATCGCGTTCGGACAGAATGCCGACCAGCCGCCCCGCCTCGAGCACCACCACCGCGCCGACCTCCCGGCGGGCCATGAGCGCCAAGGCGTCGAACACCGACTCGTCCGGCCCGACGGCCACGAGCTCGTCGCTCTTCCCCCGCAATACCTGCTCGACCGTTTTCATCACTCATCCCCCGGAGCAACGACTCACCCTGGCAGTGTAGGGACAAATCCCGGCGATGCAAGCACCGGGCGGCCAGAGGCCGTTGCGGCGCCGCACAAAAAAAACGGGCGGCTGACCGCGTGCTGCGATCCGCCGCCCGTGTCCACCGGAGATGTGTCAGGCCTTGCGCCGACGCGCCACCATGGCAATCACGCCGAGCCCCAGTCCAAGCATGGCGTAGGTGCCAGGCTCAGGCACGGCCATGGCGTGGATGGCCTCCTCGAACTGCTCCTCGCCCAGGCCACGGTTGAAAACGATGTAGAAGGGCGTGGAGGGCGCGTAGTTCGGGGACGAGGCCTGAAGCAGGATGCGGTACGCCCCCATGGTCGGGCCGGGAAGGCCGGACGGGCTGTCGGAAAGGGTGAAGGTGAAATGCTGGTGGATGGCCCCGTCCGGCTCCGGCCACATGGCGCCCTGAAAGTCCGCACTCTGGGTGAACCCGACGCTGTCGAATATCGCCGTTTCATCAAGGGTATCCCGCAGCTCGAGGGTTTCGTTGCGCGGCATGAGGTCCTGCCAGGAGGATCCGTTCCAGAAGTCGAGCCCCGTACCATAGACCACCGGACGGACGCTGACGACGTCGGTCACCTGGAAGGTCCCAGGTTCGGAGTCGAAGCCGGGGTTGGTGCCCCGCCACCTAGGACCACTGGGGCCAGCCAGCAGAGTGTTGAGCGCGCCCTCAAAGATCGGAATGCCGGTGCCGTACTCGAGCTCATGATAGCCGCCAACCCCGAGGGCGCCGAAAGTCACGGACAACTCGATGTCACCCGCGTGAAGGTCTGCCGCGCCTGCTGGGAGCGTCGCCGCGCCGAGCAGGCCGACAACTGCCGACTTGATGAAAAAACTTTTCATGAGATGTGTCTCCTTTGGTCGCTGGTGTTGGACGCTTGCGGTCTGACACGCGATCCCGCAACATCTGCGCGTCTGCCGTTGATGCGTGTTCTTGGTTTCTGCTACGTTGTTGCATATTAGGCCCCGACACCGGGGTCGTCAATGCGTCATGCGGGCCATGCAGACTCTCGCGGGGCCTTCGGGACCTCTGTCGCGACCGCGAACATCGACCATCCCCTTCCCCAGCACCATGAAGTTGCGTCGCCACCGTCTGTTGCTGCTCCCCATCGCCGTGCTGGCCGTGGCATCAGGCCGCACCGCCCTGGCCCAGGTCGCCGCGCCCGAGGTGGTGGTCCGCGGTCAGGCCGCCCCGGCCCAGACCGAGGCGCGTCCGGCAGACACCCTGTCGGGGGAGGACCTGCGGCGCCAGGCCTCGGGCACCCTGGGGGAAACCGTGTCGCAGATGCCGGGCACCCACAACGCCTCCTTCGGCCCCGCCGTGGGTCTGCCCGTGATCCGGGGCATGTCCGGGCCGCGGGTGCGCATCGCCGTCGACGGCCTGGGGACCCACGACGCCTCCAGCCTGAGCCCCGACCACGCGGTCACGCTGGAGCCGATGATCGTCGACGAGGTGCGGGTGCTCCGCGGCCCCGAGACCGTGCGTTACGGCAGCGGCGCGATCGGTGGCGCCGTGGAGGTCAGCGATGGCCGCATCGTCACGCGCCGGCTGGCCAAGGGCGTGGAAGCCCGGGTCGAGGCCCGCTACGGCAGCAACGGCCACGAACGTGCGGGCGCTGCCCGCATCCGCGGTGGCAGCGGCGGGCTGGTGCTGCATGCCGACGTGTTCCGGCGCGAGCGCGGCAATCTCGGCATCCCGGGGCTGGCCATCGACGAGGCCGCCGTGCTGCAGCAGTTCGGTGCCCCGACGCGCCGCAACACCCGGGAATCCGTGGCGAACACGGATGCGCAGGTGCACGGCGGAGGTCTCGGCCTGAGCTGGGTAGGCGAACGCCTGCACCTCGGCGCCTCGGTGGGGTCCATCGCCAACAACTACGGAATTCCGCCGGGCGGTCACTCCCAGAGCGGCACGGTCCTGCTCGACCCGACCACCATCGAGGGTCAGAACGTGCGCATCGACATGAACCAGACCCGCGCCGACGTGAAGGGCGAGCTGTTCCTGGATCTGCCTTACCTCAGCAGCCTGCGGCTGCGGGCCGGCACGGCGGACTACCGTCACGACGAGCTCGACAACGGTCGCGTCGTCACCACCTTCAGCAATCGCGCCCAGGAGGCGCGCGTCGAAACCCAGCACTCCCTCACCCGTCGTTCCACGGGCAACTTCGGTTTGCACCTCCTCAACCGCGACGTGGCCGCCACGGGCCAGGAGGCCTACATACCGCGTTCCCTGGTGGATGTGCGCGCGGCCTACCTCACCGAAAAACTCGAGTTCGGCTGGCTCGGGCTGGAGGGGGCGTACCGCGCCGAATGGCAGGACGTGTCGCCCGACCCGATGGTGCGTGCCGGAAACACCTTCGTGTTCCCGGAGACCTCCTATCGGCCATCCACCTGGTCGCTGGCCGCGACGGTGCGCTTGAGTCCCCGCACGCGTCTGACCGGCACCTGGTCGCGACCACAGCGCGCTCCCGAAGTGACGGAGCTCTATTCCTTCGGCCCGCACCTTGCCACGCGCACCTACGATGTCGGCAATCGCAACCTGCAGGTCGAGTCGATGCGCCGCGCGGACGTCGGTCTGCAACATGAGCTGGACACCGGTCATGTACGCTTCAACGCCTTCCGCTACGAGGCCGATGGCTACATCTACCTCCAGAACCGGGGGCTGTTCTACGACCTCGACCGCCGCCGCATCATCCCGCGCTGCGTGCGCCCGGAGCGCTGCCTGCCCGTCTACCAGTACGACCAGCAGGACGCCGTGTTCAACGGCTACGAGGCGGAGTGGCTGATGCGCTTCACGCGCTCGCCGCTCGGTCCGATCGAGGCCTTGCTGTTCACCGATGCCGTGCGCGCCCGCTTCACCAACGCGGCCGGGGGGGACGTGCCCCGCATGCCGCCGCGGCGTGCCGGCGTGGAGGTCACGCACTATGCCGACGCAGGCTGGGTTACCCGTTTGCGCTGGACCCATGCCATGGCCCAGGACAACCCGGGAATGAACGAGGCCCGCTCCGAGGCCTACGACCTCGTGAACCTCTCGGTCGACCGTGCCTTCTCCGCGCCGGGCGGGGTTGAGCTCACGCTCTACGCCCAGGCCCGCAACCTGCTGAACGAGGAGATCCGCGCATCGACCTCGTTCCTGCGCAGTTTCGCGCCGGAGCCCGGGCGCCGCATTGATCTGGGTGTGCGCGCTACCTTCTGAGACGACGGCGGGATGCCCATGCGGTCAGCAGGAACCCGCTGCCCAGCATGGCCCAGGTCGAGGGCTCGGGTGCGGGAGACGCGGTCAGCGTCTGCATGGCGGCTCCAAACTGCTGGTCGGTGATGCCGTTGCGAAACAGCACATTGAACGGCTCCGACTCGATGTACTTGGGCGTGCTGCCGGCCATCGCGGTCGAGAACACGCTCATGGTCAGCAGATAGGCGCCCTTGGCCGCCTGCGCCGACGATCCTTCGAGATCCCAGTCGAGGTGGTAGTGCATCGACCCGAAAGCGGAGGCGGCGCCGATGGGCGCCGTCACCGGGCCGGTGATGCCGGTGCCCGAAAACAGCGTCCCGGCTTCGTAGAACTCGTACTCGGCCTGACGTGTGCCATTGAAGACGTAATCGAACACGATGTCATCGGGAATCGCACCGAACAGGCGCACGCCGCCGTAAGGGGCCGTGACCCAGTCCGTCGCCCCGACCGCCAGATACCTGAGGATCCCCTGCGCGCGGAAATGGAGCTCCTCGTCGCGCACGAACTGCCCGGCGAAGGACTGGAAGCCGGGGTTGTCAGTCGAGTACGGCCCGCCCGCCGGGTCCGCGAAGTTGGCCGGGAAGATGCGGCGCCCGGTGGCGTGCTCGATGGGCA
>JBILUV010000161.1:0-8194 GCA_044370825.1 Burkholderiales bacterium
TGGTCGTGGTCGCAGTGCCGCCCACCAGCACCTTGCCGTCGGGCTGCACTGCGATCGCCTGCGCGTAGTCGTCGGCGCTGCCTACCGCAGTGGTCACGATGCCGTCGCCGATGCGGAAGCTGGGCGCGTCGTTCACCGCCATCACCGTGATGCCGGCCGAGGCGGTCGCGCTGCTGAAGGCGGTGCTGCCGCCGTTGCTGCTGGTGTCGGCCGCCTGGCCGGCGGTACCGCTGGTCTGGTCCCATGCGCGAAAGGTCAGGCCCGTGCCGATGGTCCCGCTCCAGTCCATCCCCGGCACGAAGCGAACCCGGGTGCCGACGTCGGCGGCCAGCAGGTGCGAGCGGGTGGCGCTCACCGTGCCGAAGCTGGTCCAGCTCGCCCCCCCGTTGCTGCTCCACTGCCACGTGCCGTTGGTGTCGTCGACTGCCGTGACCGCGATGCCGTTCACGGCCTCGGCATCCGAATCGGTGACGTACCCGGCAATCAGCGCGGAGACCAAGGTGCCGGCGTTGCCGGTGGCGTCCTCGTCGATGTTCGCGAGACTGGCGCTGCCGGTCAGCGTCGGCGCGTCATTGACGGCGGCCATGTTCACCGTGGCGCTGCCGGTGGCCGTCAGCGCCCCGCCACTGCCCTGCGCACCGCTGTTGCCGTCGCTGAAGATCCAGTCGATCTGCACGCTGGCCGGCGGCGCCTCGCTGGCGTTGGCGTAGGCGATTTGCTGCATCGCCGAGTTGACCACGGCGTTGGTGGCAACGCTGTTGAAGGTCAAGACCAGCGTGCCGCCGCTGTTGGTGGTGACCGTGCCGATCGTGGTGCCGCCGACCACCAGCGCGGCGCCCTGCGCCAGCGCCCCCAGCGTGCCGGTGGCGGAGAACTGGTCCTGCGCGTTCGCGCCGCCGTTGCGCGACAGCGTCAGCGCCGCGCCGCTGAAGTTGGTGCTGCTCAGCTCGGCATCAAACACGCGCACATCGCTGTCAAGGACGACCGGGCTGCCGTTCTCGGTGTAGCTGACGCTGCCGCCGAGCGTCCCAGCCCGATCGAACGTCGTATCGAGCGAACCGTCCGCGTTATAGCGGACCACGGCGAAGTCGTCGGTGGTACCGATGCGGGTACCGCCCGCGACCACGATCTTGCCGTCCGGCTGCACCGAGACGCTGTAGCCCTGATCCCAACTGCCAGCTATTTCTGTGGTGACCTTGCCTCCGATTCCGAAAGTCGTGTCGAGCGTACCGTCGGTGTTGTAACGCACCAGTCCGAAGTCGTCGATATCAGTGCTTGCCATGCGGACCATTCCTGCGGCCAACAGCTTGCCGTCAGACTGGATCGTGATGGACGGGAGCCAGTCGCCCCGCGTGTCGATGTCCGTGGTGACCTTGCCGCCGGTACCGAAGGAGGTATCTAGCGTGCCGTTCGCGTTGTAACGCACCAAACCGAAGTCGCCGTTCCCGATGACTGTCGAACCACCCAAGACGATCTTGCCGTCAGGCTGAATCAACACACTTTCGCCGTAACCTTCGTTGCTCCCCATGGAGGTCGTAACCAAACCACCGTTGCCAAAGGACGTATCGAGCAACCCATTCGTGTTGTAACGCAAGATCGCAAATCTGAGGTCAGGCATTCTCGCGTTCCCGGCGACAACAATCCTGCCGTCGGGTTGCAGCGCGACTTCACGAGCCGATTCATTGCTGTTACCGATAGGCGTAGTGACCTTGCCGCCCGTGCCAAAGCTCGTGTCGAGCGAGCCATCGGCGTTGTACCGCACGATCGCGAAATCGTCGGTGCTGCCGATCCCGGCATTTCCCGCGACCAGGATCTTGCCGTCGGTCTGGACCGTGATGCCGGATGCCTGGTCAGTACCCGTACCGATGGCGGTGGTGACGATTCCGCCGGTGCCGAAGGAGGTGTCGAGCGAGCCATCGACGTTATAACGCACTAATGCAAAATCGTCGGCGCCGCCAATCGAGGCAGATCCCGCGAGCAAAATCTTGCCGTCGGACTGCACTGTCATGGCGCTGCCGACATCATTCCCGGTCCCTATCGGCGTGGTGACCTTACCACCCGTGCCAAACGAAGTGTCGAGCGAACCGTCGGCGTTGTAGCGAACCAGTGCGAAGTCGTTGGTGCTGCCAATCATTGAATAACCGGCGACAAGTACTTTGCCATCGGGTAAAACAACTGAGCTGTAGGGCCAATCGGTACCCGTGCCGATGTCGGTGGTGACGATGCCATCGCCGCTGAAGAACGTCGGCGCGTCGTTGATAGCCGTGACCGTGATCGAGGCTGTATCGCTGGCGGTGCTGAAGGCGCTCGTGCCGCCAGTAGCGGTGATGACTGTGTACTGCCCTTCGCTGCCGCTGGTCTGGTCCCACGCGCGGAAGGTGATGGCCGCGCTGGAGGCGCCGTTGAGATCGCCAAAGGGTACGAGCCGCAGCTGCGCCGTCGGGCCGAGCAGCAAGGCCAGTTCGTTGGTCTCGCTGTTGATCGCAGCGGCATCGATGGTCAGCCAGGTGTTCCCGCCGTCCAGGCTGTACTGCCAGGCGCCCAGGCTGGTGTCGAGCGCGGTGATGGCGATGGCCTCGACCGCGCCGCCGTCGGGGTCGGTGATGCTGCCGTCCACCACGAGATCCGAGATGCTCACCCCGGACGGGTTGGTGGCACCTTCCAGCACGCTGCCCAGTGTCGGCGACGCGCCCAGGTCGAGCACCGGAGCATCGTTCGCCGCAGTGATGTTCACCGTGGTGCTGCCGGTCGCCGTGAGCGCCCCGCCGCTGCCCTGCCCGCCCGCATTGCCGTCGCTGAAGGTCCAGTCGATCTGCACGCCGGCCGGCGGGGTGTTGCTTGTGTTGGCATAGGCGATCTGCCGCATCGCCTCGTTCACCCGTGCATTGGTGGCATTGCCGTCGAAGCTCAGCACCAGCGTACCGCCGCCGTTGGTGGTGACCGTGCCGATGGTCATGCCCCCCACGACCAGCGCACCGCCCTGCACCAGAGGACCCAGGGTGCCCGTGGCGGAGAAGACGTCCTGCGCGTTCGCCCCGCCGTTGCGCGACAGCGTGAGCGTCGCACCCGCGAAGCTCGTGCCGCTCAGATCGACATCGAAAACCGCCACATCGCCGTCGAGCACCACCGGGCTGCCGTCCTCGGTGTAGCCGACGCTGCCGCCGAGCGTCTGGGCGAGATCGAAGGTGGCGTCGAGGGAACCGTCGGCGTTGTAGCGCACCACACCGAAGTTCTCCTGCCTGCCCGGCATCCCGCTGTCGCCCTCGTACCCGGCAAGCAGGATCCTGCCGTCGGGCTGCAGAGCCACGCTGTACCCCACGTCGCTGCTGATGCTGCTCGCAGTCGTGACCGTTCCGCCGGTGCCGAAGGTCATGTCGAGAGACCCGTCGGCGTTGTAACGCACCAGGGCAAAATCGTCGGTGGCGGCGCTGACGGTACCGCCCACCACGATCTTGCCGTCGGGCTGGAGGGTGACGCTGGTGGCACCCTCTCCGCTTGCGTAGACTTCGGTGGTGACGATGCCGTCGCCGCCGCCGAAGGAGGTGTCGATCGAGCCGTCGGCGTTGTAGCGGGTGAGGGCGAAGTCCTTGTTGCCACCGTTGACGCTGTAGCCTGCGACGACGATCTTGCCGTCCGGCTGCAGGGTGACGCCGTTGGCAATGTCTCCGCTTGCGCCGATGGCGGTGGTGACGATGCCATCGCCGCTGCCGAAAGCGGTGTCGAGCGAGCCATCGGCGTTGTAGCGGACCAGCGCGAATTGTTCGCCGCCTCCGATGCTCGACGTCCCCGCAAGGACGATCTTCCCGTCCGCCTGAATGACCACGCTTTGGGCGGATTCGTTGCCGGAAGCGAGATCGGTGGTGACGACACCGCCGGCGCCGAAGCCAGTGTCGAGCGTACCGTCCGCGTTGTAGCGCACCAGCGCGAAGTCATCGTTCGTGGCACCGCGCGCAACACCGCCGAGCACGATCTTGCCGTCCCGCTGGATCGCGACGCTCATGCCCTGGTCTGAGGCCGCACTGACTGCGGTGGAGACCGTGCCGTTGACGCCGAACGCGGTATCGAGGGAGCCGTCCGCATTGAAGCGCATCAGCGTGAAGTCGTCCGTGCCCGCCGGCCGCGAAAAACCGCCGACGACCAGCTTCCCGTCCGCCTGCAGGGCGACGCTTCTGCCGTAGGCGAAGCTGCCGTTCGCCACGTTGACGGTCCCGTCGCCACCGAAGCTGGTGTCCAGGGATCCGTCCGCGTTCCAGCGCGCCAGGGAGAAGTCCCAGGTGGCCCCGGTGAAACTCATCCCCGCCACCACGATCCTGCCGTCCGGCTGGACCAGGACGCTCCTGCCGTAGTCGTTGCTCCCCCAGATGCCGGTGGTCGCGATGCCGTCGCCGAGCCGGAAGGTCGGCGCGTCATTGACGGCGGTCACCGTGAGGTTGACGGTATCGGAAGCGGCACTGAAAGCGCTGGTGCCGACGCCCGGATTCGTGATGACGACATAGCTGCCCGAAGTGCCCGTGGACATGTCCCAGGCGCGGAAGGTGATGGCGTCGCTCAGCGTGCCGTTGAGATCTCCGAACGGCAGCAGCCGGATGCACGCGGTCGGGGCCAGCAGCAGGGCGAGCTCGTTGGTGGTGCTGTTGATGGCCGGCGCGTCGATCGTCAGCCAGCTGGCACCGTCGTCGGCCGACCACTGCCAGGTGCCCAGGCTGGTGTTCAAGGCCGTGATGGCGATAGCCTCCACCGCGCCGTCGGTATCGGTGATCTGCCCGCTGCCGAGGTCGAGCACCCAGGAAACACGCATGCCGGCGAGGCTCGTCGCCCCTTCGGGCACGCTGTCCAGCATCGGGCTGAAAGTGGTGTTCAGCACCGGCGGTGCATTGCCTCCTGTGGCACTGACCGTGGCGGAAAACTCCGAGGTGCCGCGCAGGTGGTTACCGATGAGTTCCTGCGCGGTGGCCGTGGCGCTGACCACGTGGCCCGTCGTCACGTAGACGCCGGCCAGCGGCACCGTGAAGTTCACGTCGCCACCGGCATCCGTTTCGACGACCGTGAAGCCCAGGTAGGCGCTGCCTTCGCCGTGGCCGGAAGCATCGGCCGTGGGCGATGAGAAGAACTCGATCCGGAAGCGCGACGACGGTGTCGAGTTCAGCGTCCCGGTAATCGTCGTGCCCACGCCGGGCATGGTGACGGCCGACGCCAGCACCGGGAAGTTCTGGAGGTCGTTGCCGCCACCGGTGTCGGGGTCGCCGGCGTCGTTGGCCGTCACAGTGCTCGGAAACGCAACCAGGGTGGCCAGGTCGATGCCCAGCCCGGTGCTGCCGCTGATCTCGTTGCGCGTGATCGTCGCCTCGGCATTGCTGCCGAGGACGCGGATCGCGTCACCGTTGGCGCCGCTGATCACGTTTTGCCGGATCTCGACCTGCGTGTCGGTGCCGACACGGATCGCGTGCGGGTTGGCACCCGGGCCCAGGCCGATCGACGACAGCGTGTTGCCGTAGATCAGGATCTCGTTCGTGGGCATGGCCACGGTCTTCTCGACCCCGATCGCGCCGCCCCGGGTGTTGGCGAAGAGGTTGCGTTCGAAGCCGGTGCGCGCCGAGTCGCGCACCGTGATGGCATCGGTGCCGGGCTGCTCCTGCCCGGTGCCACGGATCTCGTTGCCGATGATGACCCAGTCATCGGAGCCGAAGCTCAGGTACAGCGCCATGCTGCCCGAATAGCCCAGCAGGTTCTGCGAAACGCCCACGTCGTCGGCGCCGCCGGAGTTCACCAGCATGCCGGCACTGCGCGCGCCCGCACCCGGATCGGTGAAGACGGTCGCGGCCGATCCGATCACGTTGTACTGGATCACCGCACGGTGGGCCCCGAAGCCGATCCAGATGTCGTTGAGAGTCGAGCCGAACAGCGACAGCCCGCGCACCGTGACGTCCGGCGCCTCGATGCGCAGCAGCGAGTCCACCGCACGGCCGCCGGCGATCTGCACGTAGGGCTGGTCGATCCGGTCCAGCACCAGGCCTTCGGTGCCGACGACACCGCCGCTGCCGATCTGCGGCGGCGCCAGCCCGGCGAAGACGGCCTGCGTCGTCCCGTCGATGACGACCGACTCGGTGATCGCTGGCAGCTCGCTCAGCAGGGTGATCGTGTGCACCGAGGCGCCTGGGATCGCGAAGACGATGCGGTCCACGCCGTCGGCATTGGGCGTCGCGTTGGCCGCCGTGATCGCAGCCCGCAGGGAACCCGCACCCGATTCGCCGGCTGTGGTCACGTAGTAGGTTCCGACGTCAGTCACGGAGATCTGCACCAGACCTGGGGCACTGGTCAGCAGTCCGTCCGAGGCTGTCACGAGAATCTCGTAGACATTGTCGGGGTTGGTGTCCAGGGGGGTCTCGAAGTCCGGGGGCGACACAAAACTGACCGCTCCGGTCGCGCTGTCTATCGCGAAGGCCCATGCTTCGTCACCACCGACAATCGCGTAGGTCAGCGTGCCGCCTTCGGCGTCGCTGGCCGCGACCGTGTAGGCGGTGCCGGTCCCGTTCTCCGCGAAGTACGCTTCGTGGCTGGATGTGATGACCGGCGCATCGTTGACCGCGGTGATGTTCACCGTGGTGCTGCCGCTGGCGGTGAGCGCCCCGCCGCTGCCCTGCGCACCCGCGTTGCCGTCGCCGAAGGTCCAGCCGATCTGCACGCTGGCCGGCGGCGCGTCGCTGCTGCTGGCGTAGGCGATCTGCTGCATCGCGCTGTTGACCAACGCATTCGTCGCGCCCGCCCCGAAGCTCAGCACCAGCATGCCGCCGCTGTTGGTCGTCACCGTGCCGATGGTCGTGCCGCCGACCACCAGCGCGCCGCCCTGGGTCAGGGCGCCCAGCGTGCCGGTGGCGGAGAAGAGGTCCTGTGCGCTGGCACCGCCGTTGCGGGCCAGCGTCAGGGTCGCGCCGCTGAAGGCGCCCGTCAGGCTTAGCTCGGCATCGAAGACGCGCACGTTGCTGTCGAGGACGACCGGGCTGCCGTTCTCGGTGAAGGCGACGGTGCCGCCGAGGGTCGCGGTGGTGCTGAAGGTCGGGTCCAGCGAGCCATCGGCGTGGTAGCGCACCGCGGCGAAGTCGTACTGGGTGCCGTCGTAGCTCCGGCCGACGACCACGATCCGGCCGTCGGCCTGGACGGCGACGTCGTAGCCCTCGTCGTCGCTGGCAGCGATGGCCGTGGTGACGATGCCCGCTGTGCCGAAGCCGGCGTCCAGCGTGCCGTTGGCGTTGTAGCGCGCCAGAGCGAAGACGTCCGCACTGCCGACCCGGCTCTGGCCTGCCACGAGGATCCTGCCGTCCTGCTGGACGGTGACGCCACGCCCCGCGTCGTAGCCGGCGGCGATCGGCGTGGTGACCAGGCCTGCGGTTCCGAAACCGGTGTCCAGCGTGCCGTCGGCGTTGAAGCGGGCCAGCGCGAAGTCCGTGTTGCCGCCGATCGTCGCCTCGCCCGTGACTACGATCTTGCCGTCGGGCTGCAGCGCAAGGCCGTAGCCGCTCTCGGTAGATGGACCGAAGTTCACCGTGGCGATGCCGTCGCCGCTGAAGCTCGTGTCCAGCGTGCCGTCGGCGTTGTAGCGCACGAGGGCGAATACGTAGTCGAGGCCGCCTGAATTGCTCCAGCCGCCGACAAGAATCCGCCCGTCGGGCTGCACTGCGACGTCCCGGGCCACGTCGATGCTGGCGCCGATGGCCAGCGTGACGCGGCCACCGCTGCCGAAGCTGCTGTCGGGCGTGCCATCGGCGTTGAAGCGGGCCACCGCGATGTCGTCGGACATGCTCATGTAGGCGGTGCCGACGACGACGATCTTGCCGTCGGTCTGGACCGTCACGCTGTACCCGATCTCGCTGTTGCTGCCGATGGCCAGTGTCACCTTGCCACCCGTGCCGAAGCCCGCATCCAAGGTGCCGTTCGCGTTGTAGCGCACGAGGGCGAAGTCGTAGTTGCTGCCGTTCCAGGCACGCCCGGCCAGCAGCAGCTTGCCGTCGGGTTGCAGCGCAAGGCCGAATCCCGCGTCATCTGCGCTGCCCACCGCAGTCGTCACCTTGCCACCGGTGCCGAAGCTGGTGTCCAGCGAACCGTCGGTGTCGTAGCGCACCAGCGCGATATCGGTCGACGCACCCGCGTTGGCCGTGCCGGCGACGACGATCCTGCCGTCGGGCTGCACGACGACGCT
>JBILUV010000248.1:0-5300 GCA_044370825.1 Burkholderiales bacterium
ACTTCCCGGACGGCGGGACGCTCAGCGGCATGGGCGTCATCGTGATGGCCGGACTTCTCGCCGTCGATTGGCGCCGGCTGCGCACGCCAACACCTGCGGGGCGGCGATAATCCGCCGCCTGCAAGCCCTCCTTCACCCGAACATGAAACCCGTTGCCGAACCGCGCTCCGCATTCCGTCACTTCCAGGCCATCCCGACCCGGTGGATGGACAACGACGTCTACGGCCACGTCAACAACGTCGTGTACTACTCATACTTCGACACGGTGGTGAATCAGTACCTGATTCAACAGGGGGTGCTCGACATCGAGACCAGCGATGTCATCGGTCTGGTGATCGAGACGCGCTGCAACTACTTCCGGCCCGTGACCTTTCCGGACCTGGTGCATGCCGGCTTGCGCGTGGCGAGGCTGGGCAGCAGCAGTGTCCGTTACGAGATCGGCCTGTTCCGCAACGATGATGAAGAGGCGGCGGCCCAGGGGCACTTCGTGCACGTCTACGTGGATCGGGCGAGCCGTCGACCGGCCGCTGTCCCGGTGGCCACGCGGGCGGCCCTGGGAAAGATCGCGGTCGCCTGATGCGCGCCGCATCCCACGAGCAACCCCGCGCCTGATCGGAAGAACCGGCCCCCACAGGCCCGCAAGCCCTCAGCGCGACTGCACGGAGCGCTTGCAAGGGCTCGCTTCACGCGTCACGATGCGCGCTCGGGACGCGGCTGGTACAAGCGACCCCGACCGACTGGAACATCGCAGGCTTCGGTGATTCCGGAGGCGAAACGGCCCGCCGCTCACCAAGGCCGCCCAGGCGTGGAGGTCCGTTCATGAGCCAGTCCCGCAACGCGGCCGCAGCCCACCTCGATCCCTACCGGCTCGATCCGGAGGACATCCTCGAGCCGCCGGTGGGATTGCGCAACATCCTGCGCAAGATCGGACCCGGTATCGTGCTGGCGGCATCCATCGTCGGCTCGGGTGAACTGATCGCCACCACCGCTCTCGGCGCCAAGGTGGGCTTCAGCATGCTCTGGCTGGTGGTGGTGAGCTGCCTGATCAAATCGGTGGTCCAGGCCTTCCTCGGCCGCTACGTGATCGCGCGCGCCGAGACCGGGCTGGATGCGGTCAACCACATCCCCGGCCCGCGCGGACGCCGCATCAACTGGGTGGTATTCGCCTGGGCCGTCATGGCCTTCATGGTGCTGTTCCAGATCGCGGCCATGTACATCGGCGTGTCCCAGGTCATGTTCCAGGTGACCACGGTTCCAGTCTGGGCCTGGGTGCTGGTGTTCTGGGCACTCACGCTGGTGCTGCTGCTCGGCGGGGGGTACGAACGCATGGAGCGGCTGGCGATGGTGAAGGTCGGCCTGTTCACCCTCATCACGCTGCTGGCGGCGGTGCTGCTCATCAGCTCGCCGGCCTTCTCGGTCGCCCAGATGGCTCAGGGCTTCAGCTTCCAGCTGCCGACCGAGGGAATGGCCATCGCGATCGCGGTGTTCGGCATCACCGGGGTGGGTGCCACCGAGCTCTACATCTACACCTACTGGTGCGTCGAGAAAGGCTACGCCCGCTACACCGGCCCCTACCAGAACTCGGAGGCCTGGCGGCGACGGGCCCGCGGGTGGGTGCACGTCATGAACGTCGACGTGCTTTTCTCGATGGTGATCTACACCGTGGCCACTGTCGCCTTCTACCTGCTGGGCGCCGGCATTCTGCACGCCATGGGGCAGGTTCCCAACGGCGCCGAGATGATTCCGGTGTTGTCCAACATCTACACCCAGACCCTGGGCGGATGGGCCCGCTACCTGTTCTACATCGGCGCCGTCGTCATCCTGTTCGGCACCATCGTCGCCGCGACCGCTGGACACGCCAGGATGTTCTCGGACCTCATGCGGGTCATGGGCCGCTATCAGTCCGAGGACTTGCGCGCGCGCAACCGCTGGCGCGACATCTTCGTTGTGGTGCTCACGATCATTCCAGTCGGCATGTTCTGGATCTTCGGCCAGGCCCCGGTGCAGATGGTCACCTGGGGCGGCATGGCGCAGGCCGCCATGCTGCCGATCATCTCGAGCGCCGCGCTTTACCTTTACTACCGACACATGCGCCGCTCGCTGGAGGCGCCGGGCTGGATGGTGGCATTGCTATGGATCGCCGTGGTGTTCATCATCGCGTTCGTGGTGCCCTCGCTGGCAAACGAACTGAGGAAGATGTTCGGATGACGAGCGCCGGGTGCGAAATTTGCGGCAACCGAGCCTGGCATTACGTTCGCGGCGCCCTCGACGGCGACCCGACTCGACAAGTTGTTCGTACAGGAGACTCAAGGTGCAGATCGAACGCAGGCATGTGGGCAAGCGGCTTTCGCAGGTGGTGATACACGGAGATACCATTCATCTGGCCGGCATCGTCGCCGACGAGCCCGTACCGGAGGATCCCGGTGCGCAGACTGCCAGTATCCTCGCCAGGATCGACCGCTTTTTGCAGGAAGCCGGAAGCGATCGCAGCCGCATGCTCACCGCAACCATCTGGTTGTCCGACGTCGGCTACTACGATGCGATGAATGCCATGTGGGATCCGTGGGTGCCGGAGGGCGCCGCGCCGGCCCGTGCCTGTGTCGAGGCACGGCTTGCCCACCCGAAGTACAAGGTAGAGATCCAGGTCACCGCTGCACGCGGTCACGCCGCCCACGATGCCGTGGGGATGCCCTGAGGCGCTGACCCACCCGCACCGCCGGATCCCCGGACACCGTGGCCATGGCTATCCCGGCCATCTCGCTGAGCCTGCTGCAGCCGTTGCGTGCGGCGGGCTTCATTTCATTCGCACCGTCGGCGGCTGCGCTCGGCTCGCCCCCGGTCGCTGTCGCCAACGCCCTGCAGACCTCGCTGGTCACCGGCGCCCCCGTGCCGCAGGGGCTCGGCCGCAGCGGCATCGTTCCCGACGTCCGCTCCCTGCTCGACCGGGCTTATTTCCGCGATCTTGTCGCCGCGCTCGACGGCGTGCGCTCCCCTGGCTCGGTCACTGCGGCGGCCACGCCAGTGTCGGCTTCGCTGGGCGCCGATTCCCTGCTGGGTCGGGCAGGTCTGCCGAGTGCGCTCGAGCAACTGAGCCTGTCCGAGGGCGTCTCCCTGCTCGGGTCGGCTCTGAGCCTGTTCGGCACCCTTCAGGCCATGGCTGACGACAGCAGCGAAACTGCCGATCCCTCGATCGGCGCGCTGCTCGACACCTTCGCCTGACGGACACGCCGCCACCCGGCAGGCCGAAAAAATGCGTTAAAAGCGTGCAAGGCTCGCACAGCAGCCGAAGCTTCTCCTAGAATCACCGCGGGGGCTCGTGCGTTCCCGAGAACCGCATCGAGCGGTCATGACCCAGGCCACCCGGACCGGCATCGCGCATGCGTGCGCCGGTCGCCGTAACCAGCAGTGCCCGGGCAGGCCGCACGAGGGGGGGCACGGTCCTCTTCGTTGTCCTTCCCGGCCGTCGCCGGCGGCATCCGCTGCCGGCGGTCGCAGGTTCCATTCAGGAGAGGACATATGAACAACGCTCGACAAACCCTGGCCAAGAAGCGGCGCCTGGCGCCGCTCGCGGCCGCCCTGCTCGCACCGGCGCTGTCGTTCGCGGACGCCGTGCACACCCCGGTGACCGACGCGATGCTGCTCGGCGCGACCCAGGAGGCCAACAACTGGCTCATGGCCGGTCGCGACTACGCCGGCACGCGTTACAGCCCGCTGGCCAGGATCAACCCCAAGAACGTCAAGCGGCTGGTGCCGGCGTACTCGTTCTCCTTCGGCGTGCAGGACGCCCAGAACACCACGCCCATCGTGGTCGACGGCGTCATGTACGTCACCTCGTCGCACGGCAAGATCTTCGCGCTCGATGCCGCCTCGGGCAAACAGCTCTGGGCCTACTCGCACCCGCTGCCCGACAACATCGGCAAGATGATGTGCTGCGACGTCGGCAACCGCGGCGCTGCCGTCTACGGCAACAAGGTGTTCTACGCCACGCCCGACGCACACGTGATCGCGCTCGACCGCGCAACCGGCAAGAAGGCCTGGGACGTGGTGGTGGGTGACTACACCAAGGCCCAGACCATGACCGTGGCTCCCCTGGTGGTCAAGGGCAAGGTCGTGGTCGGCATGTCCGGCGCCGAGTACCCGACGCGCCTGTGGATCGACGCCCTCGACGCCGACACAGGCAAGCAGGTGTGGCGCCGCTACACCATCCCGGGACCTGGCGAGGCAGGCCACGACACCTGGGGCAACACCGACCCCGAGATCTGGAAGTACGGTGGCGGTTCCACCTGGATCACCGGTTCCTACGATCCCCAGCTCGATACGCTCTACTGGAGCACCGGCAACCCGAACCCCGACTGGGACGGCGAGGGTCGCAAGGGTGACAACCTGTACACCAACTCCACCCTGGCGCTCAATCCCGACACTGGCGAGATCAAGTTCCACTACCAGTACACACCCTGGGACGTGTGGGACTTCGACGGCGTCAACGAGACCATTCTCGCCAATATCGACGGCAAGAAGGTCTGGTTGCATGGGGACCGCAACGGATTCCTCTACAGCATCGACCGCACCAACGGCAATTTCGTCTGGGCCAAGGAGATCTCCAAGGTGAACTGGGCGACGGGCTTCACGCCAGAGGGCCGTCCCATCATCGACGAGACCAAGGTGCCCACCTACACCAACAAGGCCATGAACGTGTGTCCGGCCTCCGAGGGTGGCAAGTGGTGGAACCCGATGAGCTACAACCCGGTCAGCAAGATCGTGGTGGTGCCGAGCCGTGAGATCTGCGTCGACATCCTGGCGGGCAAGAGCGAGCGGGTGGAAGGCAAGTACAACCTCGGCATTGCCGAGGCCGACTGGATCAAGGGCCACGGCCAGCTGGTGGCATTCGACGCCACCACTGGCGAGAAGACCTGGACCGTCAAGGCCCCCTCGCCCTTCACCAGCGGTGTGCTGACCACTGGTGGCGGTCTGGTGTTCGCCGGCACGCCCGAAGGCGAGTTCAAGGCCTATGACATCCGCACCGGCGAGGAGCTCTGGTCGTTCCAGACCGGCTCCGGCATCGTCGGCAGCCCCATCACCTATTCGGTGGACGGCAAGCAGTACGTGGCCATCCCCTCGGGCTGGGGCGGCTGGACCGGCTGGGCCACCTGGGGTGGCAAGGGCGGCGCACCGCACCTGAAGGACAGCCGCAAGGGCGGCACGCTGTTCGTCTTCTCGCTGTTCGACGGCAAGTAAGCAGCACGTCGCGGGCCCCCGCCGGGGGGGGGCCCCCCCGCCCCGGGGGCCCCCCCCCCCCCCAA
>JBILUV010000398.1:0-2836 GCA_044370825.1 Burkholderiales bacterium
GCCCCGGCAGGGGTCCGCACCGATACCTCAACACCGGGGCGCCCGGCATCAGGCGCCCCCTTCACTCGAACGCACCCGAACATGAGATCCGTGTTTCTCGTCATTTCCCTGCTCGCCGCCGCCGCCGCGTACGCGCAGGGCGTCACCAATCCCCTTCCCGCCGGCGACGCCGAGGCCATCGCCAAGGGAAAGCGGCTCTACAACCAGACCGGCTGCATGGCCTGCCATGGCAACAATGCCCGCGGAGCCGTAGGCCCGGACCTCACCGACGACGAGTGGCTGCGCCAGCCCACCGATGAGATGATCTTCAACACCATCCGCAATGGCCGTTCCGGGACCGTCATGTCGGGCTTTGCCGGGGACCTGACCGACGAACAGATCTGGCAGATCATCACCTGGCTGCGAGACGAGAACCGCAAGCGCCAGTGAGTCGTCGCCGGTTCTGGGAGACGGCGACAGCAGACTCCCTGACCGGCAAGCCCGCGGGCTTGCCGCGTCACGTTGTCGCACCCCGCAAGGGCGGCGGCCTGGAAGGCTAGAATCAGGGCTCTTCGAGCCGATCCGGATGCAGCCGCCCCCCATGCGCCAAGCCCACCCTGCCGTAGTCACGGACAACGGCCAGCAGAGCCTGAAGCGTCTTTCGGCACTGCGCTGGGGCGCACTGGGGACGATGAGCGTCACCATAGTTCTTGCACGTCTGTGGCTGGATGTCGACCTGCCGCTGGTGGAACTGTCCGTCATCATCGTCACCTCCGGGCTGCTGAACCTCCGGGCGGCGTGGCGTGCGCGCACTGGAACCACGGTTGGCGAGCGCGAGATCTTCGGCCACCTGCTCGCCGACACCGCAACCCTCGCAGCAGTGCTCTATTTCAGCGGCGGCTGGGCCAACCCGTTTGTCTCCATGTTCCTGCTGCCCCTCGTGGTGGCGGCCACCATCCTGACACCGCGCCACGCCTGGTACGTGGCAGGGGCGACGCTGGCAGCCTACACCAGCCTGGGCTTCCTCTTCCGCCCGCTGCCGCACATGCATCATGGGCCTGCGGGCGACTTCGATCTGCACGTCCTGGGCATGTGGGTGAGCTTCGTTCTGGCGGCTGGAGCCATTGCCTACTTTGTCGTCCGCATGGCCGCGTCGCTGCGCGAGCGAGACCGCGAGCTGGCGCAGGCCCGCGAAAGGGCATTGCGTGACCAGCACGTTCTCACCCTCGGGACCATGGCTGCGGGAGCAGCCCACCAGCTCGGCACACCGCTGTCCACCATGGCCGTGATGCTGCAGGAACTGGGGCGCGACCATTCCGACGATGCCGGGCTGGCAACCGACCTGTCGCTGCTGCGCCGTCAGGTCGACGCCTGCAAGGCCATCATCTCCGACCTGGTCGCCAGTGCCGGCCAGTCACGTTCCGAGGGCGGCAACATCCAGCCCCTGGACGCCGTACTCCAGGCGGCGGCGGATGGCTGGCGGGTATTGCGTCCCGGCGTCGAGGTCGAGATGCGGCTGGAGGGCCCAAGGCCCGCCCCGCTGATCCTGGCCGACCGCAGCGTGTCCCAGACACTGACCACGCTGCTGGACAACGCAGCCGATGCCTCTCCCGAAGGCATGGTCCTGCAGGCGCGCTGGACCGCCGTCGACCTGTACGTCGAGATCACCGATCGGGGGGCCGGAGTACGGCCCGAGGTCCTTCATGTGGCAGGTCGCTCCGCACACAGCACCAAGGGAGAGGGCCGTGGAGTCGGGCTGCTGATCGCCAACGCAGCGCTGGAGCGCCTCGGCGGCCGGGTCACCCTGTCCAATCGGCCTGGAGGAGGCGCGCGCACCACCATGGAACTGCCACTTGCGGCTCTGGCGGCCCGATGAGTTCCGCATCCCCGTGCCCACGACTGCTCATTGCAGACGACGACCAGACTTTTCGCGAGGTGCTGGGCCGTGCCCTGTCCCGCCGCGGCTTCGACGTGGTGCTCGCCCACGACGCGGGGATGGCGCTGGATCTGGCGCGAACGCAGACCCCCGTCTACGCCGTCGTGGATCTGCGCATGCCGGGGGTGTCAGGGCTACGCCTGGTGGAGAGCCTCAGACAGATGTCCGATCGCATGCGTATCGTGGTGCTCACCGGCTACGCGAGCATCGCCACCGCCGTGGAAGCCATCAAGCTGGGGGCCACCCACTACCTGGCCAAGCCAGCGGACGCGGACCAGATTCTCGCCGCGTTCGGCACCACGACGCGGGACCACGACGCGCTGCCCGACCCCCGCCCCCTGTCGGTGGACCGAATGGAGTGGGAGCACATCCAGCGGGTGCTCGCGGAGCACGAGGGCAATGTATCGGCCACCGCGCGCGCTCTTAGCATGCATCGCCGCACACTGCAGCGCAAGCTCTCCAAACACCCGCCGCGAGAGTGACCCTCAGGTGACTTCGTGGTTGGCTTCCGCGAATCCCCAGTCCAGCAATCGGTCGATGACGGCATTGACGTAGTCGGCGCGTCGGTTCTGGTAGTCGAGATAGTAGGCGTGCTCCCAGACGTCGATGGTCAACAAGGGGACCAACCCCTGGGTGACGGGCGTCTCGGCGTTCGCCGTCTTCATGACGCGCAGACGGTCACCATCGCGCACCAGCCACCCCCAACCGCTGCCGAACTGGGATACGGCCACCTGCACGAACTGCTTGCGGAACTCGTCAAAGCTGCCGAAAGAGGCATCGATGGCGCGGGACATGACCGCGCCGGGCCGCCCGCCCGCGCCTGGACGCAGGCTGCGCCACTGGAAGTTGTGGTTCCACACCTGCGCAGCGTTGTTGAATACGGCCATCTGGTCCGCAGAACCCGCGGTCGCGCGGACGATA
>JBILUV010000181.1:0-7728 GCA_044370825.1 Burkholderiales bacterium
TTCACGGCCGCCCGCGCGGGCGACTGGGACAGTCTGGTTACCCTCGAGCGTGAGCGCGAGCGGCACGTGGAAGAGGCGCGCAGCCTGGAGAACGGCCAGGCCGGCCCGGTCGCCCTGCGGGCACGCAAGCGCGAGCTGCTGCAGAAGATCCTGTCGCGGGACGAGGAGATCCGCATCCTCACCCAGGACTGGATGCATGAGCTGCGCGAGATCCTCGACAGCGCCAGCAACACCCAGCGCCTGAACCGGGCCTACTCGCAGAACTGACCCCCAGGCGTCGATCGCCCGCGTGCGGGCACGGACATTGACGCTGGCCCGCCCGTGACGGCACACTGCCCCGATATTCCCGACGGGCTCGTCCATGGGTTCCATCGTTCTCACCTGGCGTGAGCTCCTGATCGCAGCGATCGTGGTCCTCGGGGTCTACGTGGCGGAGCTCGTCCTGCTGCTGCGTCATGGCCGCTCGCCCAAGCTGCAGTTCTGGCGCCGGTGGCGCAAGCCTGCCCCACCGCCCGAGTCGTTCGCAGTCGTGCCTCTGCGCCGGGAGATCTCCGAGCTGCGCCAGCAATTGGCGGAACTCCGCGCCGAGGTCGAGGCCCTGCGCGCCGACAGCGCGCACGCCCAGACCACGCCCTACGCCAACGCAATCCAGATCGCCCGCAGTGGTGGCGAGGTGCAGGACATCTCGGCCCAGTGCGACATCTCGCGCGGCGAGGCCGAGCTGATCGCCGCCCTGTATCGAAAGCGATAACCCGGAAGCCCGCCCAGCATGGACGTCATCCGCGGCCCCGGCCAGGGCACTCCGGCGCTGGTCTCCGGACCCACGGCGCTGCTGCCCTCCGGTGACACCACCGCCCAGGCGGTGGCGCTGCGCGTTGGTGCCCGCGTCGAAGCGCTGATCGTGGACCTGCTGGGCAATGGCCGCGCACTGCTGGAGATCGAAGGCGGGCTGTTCCAGGCCCGCCTGCCCGACGGCGTCGCCGCCGGCGCCGGGCGGCGGCTTGCGCTCGAGGTGCTGGAGACCGGCACGGTGCCCAGGTTCGCCCTCGCGGACGAGCCCGCCGCGACCCCCGCCGCGCGCGTGGACATCGGCAGTCTGGCCAGCCGGCTGCGCGACATCGCCCTGGCGGCCCAGGCGGCCTCGACTGTGGATATCGCACCCGAGCCGCCGTTGTTGCCGGCGCCTCCGGCGGCAGGCCGTGCGCTCGAGCAACCGCTGCGCGAGGCCCTGCAGGGCAGCGGCATGTTCTACGAGTCGCACCAGGCCGAGTGGGTGGGGGGGCGGCGCGAGCTCGCCAGCCTGCGCGCGGAACCCCAGGCGCGCCTCGCTGCGGCCAGCCCGGCGATCACCAGCCCCGTCGTGCCGCGTGACTCAGCGGTCACGGAAGCGCAGCCAAGCTCGCAGACCAGAGGCGATGCGGCCGCTGCGACGGCCAGCCTTTCCGGTACATCGCAGGAGGGTGGGGCGCAGCCCGTGTCTCCCGCACTGGCCAGCATCGTCGACCGGCAGCTGCAGGCCCTGGGAAACCATGCGGTACAGTGGAGCGGCATGCTCTGGCCTGGTCAGAAACTGGAATGGGTGGTGGAAGAGCAGGGGCGGGAGGAGGGCGGCGGCCGGGAAGACGATACGCCCCGCTGGGCCTCCCGGCTGCGGCTGCAGCTTCCGGTGGTCGGCGAGGTGGAGGCGGCGCTCAGTCTCACGGGACAGGCGCTGCGGCTGACGCTGCGGGTGCCGGAGGGCAGCCGTTCGGCCTTCGAGCAGGCCTTGCCGGAGCTGCGTGCGAGCCTGGACGCGCGCGGCCTGCTGCTGCAGGAGGCGCGGGTGGCCGGCGATGGAGCTTGAGCCGGGGCGCTCGGTTGCCGTCGCCCTGGCCTACTCGGAGGCCGAGGGCGCCCCCCGGGTGGTGGCCAAGGGCCGGGGCGACATCGCCCGCATCATCATCGATCGCGCCAGGGATGCTGGCGTGTTCGTGCACGAGTCGCCCGAGCTGGTGGCGCTGCTCATGGATGTGGACCTGGACGCGCGCATTCCCCCGGCGCTCTACATCGCGGTGGCGGAGGTGCTCGCCTGGGTGTATCACGTCGAGAAGCAGTCGCCCGGTAGCGGTCCTCCGCCGCCAGCTCCGCCGTTCCCGGGGGCGAGCCTGTAGATCCGGCGCCGGGCCGGGAGGCGGACGGCCCGCTCAGGAATCCAGCTGGTGGATGAGCTCCGCCTCCAGGCGGATGACCTGCTTGGCGTCCTTCAGCGCGTCCCCCTTCAGCAGGAACACGTCCTCAGCCCTCCCACCGAGCGTGTTGATCTTTGCGGTCTGGACGTCGATGGCATGCTCGGCCAGTGCACGGGCGACCTGTGACAGCAGGCCCGGGCGGTCACCGGCGATCAGGGAGAGGTAGTGGAACTGGCCGCGCTCGTCGGGGCGGATGGTGACCTCGGGCGTGAGCGGGAAGGCCTTGAGCTGGCGCGACACCCGGCCGCGGGTCGGTGCCTCGGCCGCGGCGGGCTTGCCCAGGCGGGTGGTGAGCTCGTGCTCGACGTAGCTGATGATGTCGCGGTAGTGCGAGGCCGAGTGGGCGCCGGGGTCCATGACGACGAAGCTGTCGAGCGCGTAGCCGTCACGCGTGGTGTAGATGCGCGCCTCGAAGATGCTGTAGCCCAGGCGCTCGAAGAAGCCGCAGATGCGGGCGAACAGCAGCGGCTGGTCGTGGGCGTAGATCATCACCTCCAGGCCTTCGCCGATGGGCGACAGGCGGGCCCTGACCATGAGCTCGGGTGCGGGGTCCTCGGCCACCAGACAGCGGGTGTGCCAGGCGATCTCGTCTTCGTCGTGGCGCAGGAAGTAGCCGTCGCCGAGCCGTCTCCACAGGGCTTCCTCGACGCCCGGGGCGAGTGCGCGGGCGTGGAGCCGGGCGCGTACGCGGTCCTTGAGCTCCTGAAGCGTGCCGGCCAGCGGCGCGGCGCTGCCTGAAAGCACCTCGCGGGTGGCGCGGAACAGGTCCTCCAGCAGCTTGGCCTTCCAGGCATTCCACACCTTGGGGCTGGTACCGCGGATGTCGGCCACGGTGAGGAGGTAGAGCGCCACGAGCCGGCGTTCGGTGCGAACGAGCTCGGCGAACTGCCGCACCACCTCGGGGTCGGAGAGGTCCTTCTTCTGGGCGGTGGACGACATGGTGAGGTGATGCTCCACCAGCCAGGCCACCAGTTCCACATCCTCGGGGTCGAGCCCGTGAGCGCGGCAGAAGCGCAGCGCGTCGGACTTGCCGAGCACCGAGTGATCACCCCCGCGGCCCTTGGCGATGTCGTGGAACAGCCCCGCGAGGTAGAGCACTTCCGGCCGTGCGAACTCGCTCATCAGGCGGGAGCACAACGGGTACTCATGGGACATCTCGGCGATGGCGAAGCGCCGCAGGTTGCGCACCACCATCAGGATGTGTTCGTCCACGGTGTAGACGTGGAAGAGGTCGTGCTGCATGCGCCCGACGATGCGGCCGAAGGCGGGCAGGTAAAGGCCGAGAACGCCGAGGCGGTTCATCCGGCGCAGCGTGTGCGTCACGCCCTTGGGGCTGCGCAGGATGTCCATGAAGGCCTTGCGGTTCGCCGGGTCGTGCCGGAAGGCCGAATTGACGTGGCGTCGCGCGTGCCACAGCGCGCGCTGGGTGGAAGCGGCCAGCCCCTTCACCTCGGGGTGATGCTCCCAGTGCAGGAAGGTCTCGAGGATGGCGCCGGGGCGCTCGTCGAAAAGGTTGTCGCCGCGCAGCTCGAGCAGCTCGTTGCGGATCTGGAAGTCCGCGTCGATCACCACCGGCGTGGTGTCCGGTGGCGGGAACAGCCGCGCGCGCAGGTTGGCGAGCACGATCTCGCTCAACTGCAGCACGGCTTTCATGGTGCGATACAGGCGCTGCATGAGTTGCTCGCTGGCGCGCCGACCGGGTCCGTCGACCAGACTGAGGTCCGCCGCGAGCCGGCCCTGCAGGTCGAACAGCATGCGGTCCTCGCGCCGGTTCACCCGGTAGTGCAGGCGGGTGCGCAGCGACTGCAGCACGTGCTCGTGGCGCATCAGTCGCGCCGCCTCCTGCGGCGGCAGCAGACCATGGATGGTGAGGTCGTGCCAGGTCGAGCCGATGCCGGTGGCGCGGGCGATCCACAGGATGATCTGCAGGTCGCGCAGGCCACCGGGGTTTTCCTTCAGGTTGGGCTCGAGGCTGTAGGCGATGTCGTTGTAGCGGTCGTGGCGCTGCTGCCGCTCGAGCAGCTTGGCTTCGCAGAAGGCATGCGGGTCGAGCGTGTCCTGGTAGCGCCGGTCGAAGCGCTCGTACAGGGCCTCGCTGCCGCACAGGCGCCGTGCCTCGAGCAGGGTGGTCTGCACGGTGATGTCGCGTGCCGAGTGCTCGATGCACTCCTGGACCGTCCGGGTGCTCAGGCCGATGTCAAGGCCGCAGTCCCACAGGCAGCCGACGAAGCGCTCGACGGCGGCGTCGCAGACGGCGTCATGGTCGTCCGGCACGAGAATGAGCAGGTCGACGTCGGAGTAGGGAAACATCGCCCCGCGGCCATAGCCGCCCACCGCCACCAGCGCAGCCCCCGCCGGCATGTCCATGCCGGCCCAGGCTTCGACCAGAAGGCGGTCGATGAACTCGGTCTGACGGGCGAGGATCTGCTGTACCGGTGCCCCCTCGTGGAAGCGGGTGGCAAGACGCTCGCGCCGCTCGCGCAAGGCCTGGCGTGCCCCGACGGCGAACTCCCGGATATCGAAGCCTCCGGGCAGGGGGACCAGGGGGCTGGCGTTCACGGGCTCAGGCAGCAGGCGGAGGCGGCGACCCGGCGGATACGGTGAGCACCTCGAAGCCGTCGTCGGTGACCAGCACCGTGTGCTCCCATTGCGCCGACAGGCTGTGGTCCTTCGTCACCACGGTCCAGCCATCGGCCAGCACGCGGATGCCCGGTTTGCCCGCGTTGATCATGGGCTCGATGGTGAAGATCATGCCGGCCTGCAGCTTGAGGCCGGTATGGGCGCGGCCGTAGTGGAGCACTTGCGGCTCTTCGTGGAAGCGCTGGCCGATGCCATGGCCGCAGAACTCGCGCACCACGCTGAAGCCCTGCCCTTCGGCGTGGGTCTGGATGACGTGACCGATATCCCCCAGATGCGCCCCGGGCCGCACGGCGCGGATGCCGCGCCACATGCAGTCGTAGGTGATCTCGCAAAGCCGGCGCGCCAGGATGGAGGGCTCGCCGACGTAGAACATCCGGCTGGTGTCACCGTGGAAGCCGTCGCGGATGACGGTGATGTCGATGTTGATGATGTCGCCTGCCTTGAGCTTCTTGTCGGCCGGCACGCCATGGCAGATGACGTGGTTGACCGAGGTGCAGATGCTCTTGGGGTAGGGCGGATAGCCCGGCGGCTGGTAGTTCAGCGGCGCCGGAATGGTGCCCTGCACGTTGACCATGTACTCATGGCAGAGACGGTCCAGCGCCTCGGTGGTGACGCCCGGCTGGACGTGGGGCGCGATGAAGTCGAGCACCTCCGCCGCAAGGCGGCCGGCGACTCGCATCTTCTCGATGTCCTCGGGGGATTTGATCTGTACCGACATGTTCTGCAGTGCTGGTGATGGCCGGGGTGGTGGCGTGCTCCCGGGAGCCCGCATTCGGTGGGATCGGCCCGACGCGGGGGCCGCCCCCGCAGAAGCACAGGCACAGGGTGGTCTGCCCACCCGCTCCGGAAAGCCAGTCGAGGTTACACGCGAAGGGGCAGGGGGACAACGGGGCGGGGGTGGCCGGTGGTTGCTGAAGTCGGGGCAAAGGTCTAGACTTTGTTTATACATATCGGGGGTGATGCGTGGCTGAAGCGGAACTGGATATCAAGCAGTGGGGCAACAACCTCGGCGTGAGGTTGCCTGTGGCCGTGGCGCGAGAGGCCGGTCTTCGCGTGGATCAGAGGGTGCGGGTCTCGGTAGAGCAGGGGCGGGTCGTCATCACCCCCGTCGAGGCGGCGTTGATCGGCCTGGAGGAACGGCTCGCGCGTTACGACCCGGACAGGCACGGCGGGGAGGTCATGGCCACCGTGCGTGTGGGTGTGGAGGTCTGACGCCGATGGCGCAGCGGGCGAGGAAACTCGCGACCGGCTGGGTACCGGAACGGCAGGAGATCATCTGGATCGACTGCAACCCCCAGGCTGGCCGGGAAATGAAAGACCCGCACCCCTTCCTGGTTCTCTCGCCGAGCGCGTTCAACGCGCGCACCTCGCTGGTGATCGGCCTCCCGATGACCACCGCCCAGTACAACGCGGACAACCCATTCGCCGTAGCCGTGGGCGTGGCCAGCGGTCGCAGCCGGGGCAAGACGAGTTATGTGCTCTGCCATCAGCCCAAGTCCTTCGACTGGCGTGCCCGGCAGGCATCGCCGCATCCGCTTGGCGTGCTCCCCGACGATGCTTTCGCCGTGGTGTGCTCCATCCTCGGCCAGATCCTGCAGCTGGCCTGAACAGGTTCTGTTGCGCAGGCTGGCGCGCCCACGGCCGACATGGCGCGGGGCGTAGGTAGCGCTTCCTACACGACCTCGACGCCTGGCGGCTCCGCTGTCATGGTCCCGACCACGGCGGCCTCCTCGAAGCCGTGGCGACGGAATACCTCCAGCACGGCCTCCACGCCCGAGGGGGCACAGCTGACCAGCAGGCCGCCCGAGGTCTGGGGGTCGCACAGCAGGGCCTGGTCGGCGGGCGGCAGCCCGGGTGGCAGGGTGACGTCGTGGCCGTAACCCGCCCAGTTGCGCTTCGACGCGCCGGTGACGAAGCCCTGCGAAGCGAGTGCGGCGACACCCGGCAGCAGTGGCACCCGGCCCCAGTCCAGGCGGGCACGCAGCCCCGAACCCATGGCCATCTCCCGCGTGTGGCCGAGCAGCCCGAAGCCGGTGACGTCGGTCATGGCATGCACGCAATCCAGGGCCGAAAGGTCCTTGCCTGGCGTGTTGAGGCGGGTGGTGCTGGCCAGCATCGCGGCATAGCCGGCGTCGTCCAGGGCGCCCTTCTTGAGCGCCGCCGACAGGATACCCACGCCGATCGGCTTGCCGAGGATGAGCGCATCGCCAGCCCGGGCGTCGGCATTGCGGCGTACGCGCGACGGATGCACCAGGCCCATCACCACCAGCCCGTAGATCGGCTCGACCGAGTCGATGGTGTGGCCGCCGGCGATCGGGATGCCGGCCGCGGCGCAGACAGCCTCACCGCCGGCGAGAATGCGCCCGATGGTCTCCACCGGCAGCTTGTCGATGGGCATGCCCACCAGGGCAAGCGCCATGATGGGCGTGGCACCCATGGCGTAGACGTCGGAGATGGCGTTGGTGGCTGCGATGCGGCCAAAGTCGAATGGGTCATCGACGATGGGCATGAAGAAATCCGTCGTGGCCACCAGTGCCTGCTCGTCGTTGAGCCGATAGACGGCTGCGTCGTCGGAGGTCTCGATGCCCACCAGCAACTGGGGCGGCAGCATGCCGCCAGGGCTCTGGCGCAGGATGTCGGCGAGCACGCCGGGTGCGATCTTGCAGCCGCAGCCGCCGCCGTGTGAGAAGGAGGTCAGGCGCAGGGGAGCATTCATGGTGTGCAGCAAGAATGAGGACAGGCCATGATTATCTCGCGGGGCATCCCGCAGGTGTGACCGTATGGCGTGTGAATCTGTGGCGGCCCGGGCGCCAGGGCGCCAGGGCGCATGGGTGCGACATCTTGTCGCATTCCGCGCGCG